>CAYIRZ010000018.1:0-17854 GCA_964365845.1 uncultured Streptomycetaceae bacterium | reverse complement strand
CAGCCATCCCGTTTTGGCCGCAACGCATCGCGCGGATATTATTGAGACAGGCTCTGCCCTACTTCAGGCGGATGACCCCGTATGACACCCGCTGCGCCATCGGCAGCGTGGACTCTATGCCCTCGGTGAACTCGAGAATCGTATACCCGGCATAGCCGCGGTCGAGTGCGATCTGATCCGCGCGGCGCTGGAATACCTGTGACGCCTCGCCATCGCCGCCGCTCGCAAACCGCTTGCGGCGCAACGCGATGCGGAAGCGGTCTTCAGCAATACGCGACTCTTCGATCTGCCAATTGGGACTCAGCGGGTCCACCACCCAATAAAGCGCGGCACCGAGCACCAGGCCTTCGAGCGGAATGCTGAGCGATTTTGAAAGCTGCAACGATTTGTTGGGGATCATGGGCTTGATGCCGTCACCCGAGCTGTCGGAACCCAGCGACCCATCGTTTCTGAGTACCCCGCAACCTGCCAGCCCCAGTAGAACGAACCAGATTATTTTTTTCATAAACAATGGGTCAGATATAGTCGAACAATGACAGTGACGACACTTTGAGGAACGACTTCTGGGCTGCCTCGAAATAGGTCTGCTGCCGCGTCAGATCGGAGATCGCCTTGGCATAGTCCACGTCCTGCAATTGCGACAGCGTCTGTTCGTATTGCAGGGAAAGATCCGTCCCCAGACTGTCCAGCGCGTCGATTTCCTGCAGCCGCGCACCGACCGTGGCACGAACGCTCAACACATTGTCGAGGGCATGGTCGAGATTGAGCAGCGCCGCATTGAGCCCGTTGGTCAGCCGCGTGCTGTCCGTGGCACTGTTGATCGGGTTGGCAATCACTCCGATCAGGTCGCTTAGCGTCTTGAACAGGCTTTGGTTGCCGCTCGGCGTGATGGTGAACCGGTCGCCGTTGGCGGGGCTGCCCTGGATGTCGAACTGCATGCCGTCGACAGTGATCGCGCTGCCGCTCGTGTATGCGTTGCCGGTGGACAGCGTAGTCGACGTCGTGGTATCGACCACATCGTACGTCGTCGCGCTGCCGCTTACCGAAAAATTGATCTGATAGTTGTGGCCGGTCAGCACCGCGGGATTCACCACTGAACCGGGGCTGGACACGCCGCTGCCCACGTTGGTCGCGCCCGCCGCCAGCACGAAGACGCCGTTGCCGGTCTCGATACGTTCGAAAATGTCGCTGCCGGAATCGCCGATGCCGATCTGGCGTGCCGCACCGACCTGGACCAGACGCTGTCCCTGGTCGCCCGCGTACTGCGCGCTGGTCGCGGTAAGCGTAAACGGTTTGGTATTGCCCTGATACCCGGAAAACAGGTACTGGCCGGTGCCGTCGGTGCTGTTGGCAAGCCCGGTCAGTTGATCGCGGTGGCCGCGCAACTCGGCGGCAATAGCTGCACGATCGCTGTTCGACAATATCGGGTTGCCGGCGCTGAGGGTTGCCGTGCGCACGTCCTGGATCAGGCTGGTCAGGCTTTGCAGCGTGCCCTCTTCGAGCCCCAGACCGCTCTTGGCGCTGTTGCGGTTGACGGCATATTGGGCATTGGCCGAAGCCGCTTGCGACACCTCAAGGGCGCGCGCTGCCGCGACCGGGTCGTCCGCCGGCGTAAGAATACGGCGTCCGGTCGAGACCTGCTGCTGGGTCTTGAGCAGGGTTTCCTGCTGTCGCTGTATCGTTGTAATGCCCTGCTCATAAACGGTGTTGGTGCTGATGCGCATCGTGACTCCTCTATCTTCCGAGTTCAAGCAGGGTGTCGAATAACGTGCTGGCGATTTGCATCACCTTGCCAGCGGCCTGGTAGGCCTGTTGGTAACGCAACAGGTTGGCCGCCTCTTCGTCAAGGTTGACGCCGGACAGCGCCTGCTGCGCCACTTCGGTCTGCGCCACCAGATTGGCTTGCGCCTTGCTCGTCACCTCCAGCTCGCGCGTCTTGTTGCCGATGTCACTGACGAGCTGGCTATAGGCGGATTGGTAGCTGGCCGTGCCGCCGAGCAGCGTATTGGTGGTGCGCAGGCCCGCCAGCAACAAGGCGTTGCGGTTATCGGAAGTGCCGTTGCTGTTGGGATCGATGGTGAATACATCGCCCACGCCGGGGGTGCCGGTGATCGCAGCGGTCCAACCGTTCACCGAGACCAGATTGGAAATGGCGCTGTTGTAGGCGATACCGGTTGCGGGGCGTCCGTGGAACGTGGAAGCCGTGGCTCCTGCCGACACAGCAGGAATGCCGATGCTGCCGGTCATGTTGTCGACGGTGATGTTGATGCCCTTAAACGTGGTGGAGCCGTAGTAGGAGCCGCCCTCGACCGTCACGGTCGCGCCGGTAATGGTCGCAATGCCGGCGGCCACGCTGACAGTGCCGCCACTGATCGTGACCTTCGCTCCAGTGGAAGCGTAGGCGCCTGCCCCGCTTGTGCCGATAGTCGCCGTGCCGTTGGTGACGACGACGCCGGGATTCGCTCCCGTCACGAGCGGCAATGCGGGTGCGAAGGTAGCGCCGGCGGCAATCGAGCTTGCGCCGGTGACATTGTTGGTGGTGCCCTCGAGATGAAAAGCAATGGCGCTGTCGAAGACCACTTTGATGCCGTTGGTCAGGAAAGTATCGACCGGCGACGGTGAATTCAACGTCGCGACGCCGACGGTGGCCGTGCCCGAGGTGGTGGAAGTCAAGGTGCGGTCGACGGTAAAAGTATCCCCTGCCACTGGTGCGCCGGAGGCATTGGTGATCTTCGTCGTCCAGCCGTTAAAGCTGATGTTGCCGCCGGAGGTGTAAGCCATGTTTTTTGCCAGCACCGCTCCGGTCGTGCTGTCGACGACGTCGAAAGCCGTGGCGCTGGAAAAGGTGATCACGACCTTGTCATTGAAGCTGTTAACGCTGCCTGCGCTGATGCTGGCCGTCCCCGTATTCGTCAATGCCGCTGCAGTGCGGACCGGTGCCGCCACGGCAACCTTGGCGGTATCGGTAATCGCGACCGCAAGGTCGCGCGCGCCGTTGCGGGTCGGCTGGATCAGGAAGCTTTCGCCCGAATTAAGCGTCGCCGCGGTGATGCTGATGCCATCGAAGGTGAGCGGCGCGGCGCCGGAGGGCACGGTCGTCGTGCTCGACGTGGTGCCGTCCGACAGTCGGGTCAATGTGTAATTGGTGCCGTCAAAGCTGAATTTGTAATCGCTGGCGGTAAGCGCGCTGACCCTGCTGATGCTGGCGCTGATGGTGGACGCCGGGTTGTTTGCGCTGTGGGGGATGACACCCGGGGTCGGCACGCTGAAGAAATTGCCGCCAAGGGCGCCGTTCAGGTCCTGACCCAGGCGGTGTTGATCGTTGAAAGTCTGCGCCAGCCCGATGGCGATACGCCCCAACGCATTCTGTCCGGCATCGAGGGTGCCGTTGCGAAACGCGAGGTAGCCGCCCAGGGCGCCCCCCTGCAGGCTGGTCTCGGGGATCAATACGGTGCTGGCGCCGGTCGAGTAACCTACCACCATGCGCGACGGATCCGTCGGCGCAGCGGTCGTGGTCAAGGCCAGCGTTTGCGGCCCCATGACCAGGGCCTGCCCGTTGCCGATGAAAATGTTGTAGTTGCCGTCGCTTTGCTTGACGACCGAGGCGCTGACCTCCTGGTTGAGCTGCGCCACCAGCGCGTCACGCTGATCGAGCAAATCGTTGGCCGGCTGCCCGCTGGACACGCTTTGGACCGATACGATGGACTGATTCAGGCGTGCAATCTGCTGTGCCAGCGAATTGATCGCCGTCACGCTGCTCGTAACCTGGCTGTTGATGCCCTCGCGAATCTCGGCAAAACGCTGATTCAATGCCTGAAAGCGCGAAACCAGCGACTGCGCGCCACTCAGCAGCGCCTGCCGTGACGGCACGGCGGCGGGATTGGCGGCGACATCGTCGACCGCGGTAAAAAAGCTCTGCAATGCGGGAGACAGGCCAGAATTCGGATCGCCCAGCATATTATCGAGTTGTTTGATCTGGGCGTAGTAGCTGTCGAGCTGGCTGGACTGGGTCTGCGCCTGCACCACCTGGTTGGCGAGAAATTCGCTGTAGATGCGCTTGACCGTGGCGACATTCACGCCCTGCCCGATGAATCCGGCGCCGGTCTGTTGCGACAAGCCGCTTGCCTGCACGGTCTGCTGACGGTTGTAGCCCGGGGTGGCGGCATTACTGATGTTGTGGCTGGCGGTCAACAGACCTGCCTGCGCCGCGTTAAGTCCGCTCAGCCCGATGCCAAAAATTCCTGAAGCCATTTAGCCTACCTTCCCATTTAGCAGTATAACGGCACGCGATGCGCCGTTAATGAGCCCATCACGCCGCAACCTGATTCAAGCCATTGAGAATACGCATCAGCTTGTCGGCGTATTTCGGATCGGTCGCATATCCGGCCTGCTGCAAACCACGCGCGAAACCGGCTGCATCCTGCTGCGCGAGCACCTGGGAATAGCGCGGGTTGTCGAGCAAAAGCTTGGCGTAATCCTGGAAGCTTTCAGCATGCGAGCCGTAAGCGCGGAAACGTTCGGTCGTCTTGTAAGCCGAGCCGTCGGCATACTCGGTAGTGACCGCTTCCGCCACCCGGCCCGGCCAGGTGCGCCCCGCCTTGATCCCGAACAGGTTAAAACTGGAGGTGCCATCGGCACTGCGGATTTCCTGGCGACCCCAGCCGGATTCGAGCGCCGCCTGCGCCAGCAGGAAACGCGCGGGTATGCCGGTGGCCTCGCTGGCCGCGCGCGCGCTCGCCCAATGCTTGGACATGAAATCGCGGATTGCGGCCGACGGCCGGATGCCGGAACTGCCTGATGCCGCCTCCGGAACAACGCCGGCTGGCGGCGAAGACCGGGTTTCGGCAGCGCCTTGCGAAGGCGCGGATATCGCCGCAGCCGGCGGCGAGCGCGGCGCTTCCGGTCCTGAAACGCGCGAAAGCTGCTTGATGATGATATCGGCAAGCCCGACGCCCTGCGCGGACAGGCTCTGCGCCAACTGCTGGTCGAGCAGCGAGGTATAGAGGCGCGTCTGGTCGTTGTCGAACATGCCGTCCTGAGGCGTGGCATCGCGCATGCTCTTCAGCATCATGTTCATGAACAGCGCCTCGAATTGACGCGCGGCCGCCTTCAACGCGCGCTGCGGATCCTTTTGCGCCTGCGCGCGCAATGCGTCGGCGCTTTGGGTATCGAGCGCCAGCCGGGAAGTAATGTCCTGAGAGCTGATGGGCATCTGCAGTTCGTTCAATGTGATGTTTTACGGAATCCCGGCCCGGTCATTAGATGATTTCCAGATCCGCGCGCAATGCGCCGGCCGCTTTCATCGCCTGCAGGATCGTCAGCAGGTCCTGGGGCGTCGCCCCGATCACGTTGAGCGCCTTCACCACCTCGCTCAGCGACACGCTGTGTTGCAGCATCACCAGGCCGCCCTTGTCGGCGCGGATTTCCACCTGGGCGCGCTCAGCCTGCACGGTCTGGCCCGTGGAAAACGGCCCCGGCTGGCTGATCACCGGTTCGCTGCTGACGATCACCGACAGGTTGCCGTGAGCCACCGCCACCGCTTCCAGCGTCACCGACTGATTCATCACCACCGATCCGGTGCGCGCGTTGATGATCACTTTGGCCATCGATTGCGCCGGCCGGACATCGAGGTTCTCGACTTGGGACAGAAATGCCACGCGCTGGTCGCTGCTCACGGGCGCACGCACCTGGATGACGCGGCCGTCGAGCGCGGTGGCGGTTCCTTCCGCCATGTTGCTGTTGATCGCGTCGACGATGCGCCGCGTCGTCGTGAAATCGGTGGTATTGAGTTCAAGGTTGACGAATTCGCCCTGCCCCAGGGGAGTGGTCACGGCGCGCTCCACCGTCGCGCCGGCGGTGATGCGTCCCACGCTCAGGTGATTGACCTGAACGCTGCTGCCGCCGCCGGCGGAGGAGGCGCCGATACCACCCACCAGAATATTGCCCTGGGCCATGGCATAGACCGCCCCGTCGGCGCCCTTCAGCGGCGCCATCAGCAGCGTGCCGCCGCGCAGGCTCTTGGCGTTGCCCATCGACGACACGGTGACGTCGATCATCTGTCCAGGCTTGGCAAAAGGCGGCAGCGATGCGGTCACCATCACCGCGGCCACATTACGCAATTGCAGGCTGGTCCCGGGCGGCAGGTTGACGCCCAACTGGGCCAGCATGTTGGTGATGCTCTGCACCGTGAACGGGGTCTGGGTCGTCTGGTCGCCGCTGCCATCCAGACCCACCACCAGGCCATAACCGATCAATTGATTGCCGCGCAGGCCCTGAATGGTGACCAGGTCCTTGATGCGCTCGGCCTGGCCCGGCGCAGGCGCAAAGAAACAGAAGCCCAGCAGGACCAGGGTAATAAGGTTGCGTGCAATGTTTTTCCGCGTCATATCGGTTTTTCCTCAGAACGGCAAAAACGTCAGGAAAAACCGCGACAGCCAACCCATGACCTGCGCGCTATCGATATAGCCGTTCGCGCGATACTCGATGTTTGCGTTGGCCACCTGCGTCGAGGAGACTGTATTGCCGGCGACGATGGTGTTGGGGTTGACCACCCCGGAGAAACGGATGAATTCCGAGCCTTGATTGAGGCCAATCTGTTTTTCGCCGCTCACCACCAGGTTGCCGTTGGGCAGCACCTCGATTACCGTCACGGTAATCGTGCTGGTGAAATCGTTGTTGCTGGCACTCTCGCCCTTGCCATCGAAACTGGCATTCGACTTCGCCGACAAGTCCGCGCCCTGGAAGCTCTTGCCGGGCAAGCCGAAAATGGAGGGGGCGGAAAAGCTGGAACTGCCGGTGCGGCTGGCATTGCTGTTGGATTTCTTGCTGGCACTGGTTTTCTCGTTGATGGCGATGATGAGGGTATCGCCCACGTTGCGCGCCCGGCGGTCCTCGAACAACGGCATGTAGCGGGATCCCGCCTGCGCATACTGCACTTGCTGATAGATTGCACCGTTGGCGTCGGCCGCAGCGGGAAGCAGCGCCGGCCGCGCAGACATGGGCTGATGCACGCTGGTGGGGGGCGTGGTCGCACATGCCGCGAGCGCCAGCCAGGCAATGCCGGCGAACAATTTGAGATGCCGCGGAAAACCTTTCATCATGAATCCCTCAACGTTCGAACCGCATCAGAGCTGCGCCAGCTTTTGCAGCATCTGGTCGGAAGTCTGGATCGCCTTCGAATTGATTTCATAGGCGCGCTGCGTCTGGATCATGTTGACGAGTTCTTCCACCACATTGACGTTGGAAGTCTCGACATAGCCCTGGTTGAGCAGGCCCAGGCCGTTGGTTCCGGGGGTGTTGGGCGTCGGCGTACCGCTCGAGGCCGTTTGCAAGTACAGATTCTCACCGAAAGCCTGCAAGCCCACCGGATTGATGAAGCCCGCCAGCTGTAGGTTGCCGACCTGCACCGGCGCCGCGTTGCCGGGGACCAGCGCCGAGACCGTGCCGTCCTTGGCGATCGTCACCGACAGAGTACCGGCTGGAATCGTGATCGTCGGCTGCACCGGAAACCCGCTTGAAGTGACGAGCTGGCCCTGGCTGTCGGACTGAAACGAGCCGTCGCGCGTATAAGCCGTGGTGCCGTCGGGCAACAGCACCTGGAAGAAACCATTGCCCTGGATCGCGACATCCCGGCTATTGCCGGTCTGCTGCAGATTGCCCTGGGTAAAGAGGCGCTCGGTCGCCACCGGGCGCACACCGGTGCCGACCTGCAGTCCGGACGGCAACTGGGTCTGCTGCGAAGACTGGGCGCCCGGCTGGCGCAGGGTCTGATACAGCAGGTCCTCGAACACCGCGCGTGAACGCTTGAAGCCGTTGGTGCTGACGTTCGCCAGGTTATTGGCGATGACGTCCATCTGCAGTTGCTGCGCTTCGAGGCCGGTCTTGGATATCCATAGCGAACGTATCATGTCTTTACTCTCATCGGTTCATGTTTAGTATCTGGCTTGCCTGGCGCGAGTTGCCTGCGGCGTTCTGCAGCATTTTCATCTGCATGTCGAACTGCCGCGCCAGCGCAATCATTGTCACCATTGCTTCCACTACATTGACGTTGCTGCCTTCGAGCGCGCCGCTGGCCAGCGTCACGCCGGGATCCGACGGCGCCTCACCGCCGCCGCGCAGACGGAACAATCCGTCGCTGCCTTTGGTCAACTGGGTTTCCGGCGGATCGACCAGCTTGATGCGGCCCACCGTCACCACGGTCGTCGGCTTCGTTCCGCTGGGCACCGTGGACACCGTTCCATCCTTGGCGATGGTGATGCCGGTTTCCGGCGGGATCGAGATCGGTCCGCCTTCGCCCTGGACATTGAGACCTTCGCGGGTCTGCAGCAGCCCGTTGGCGCTGACTTGCAGGCCGCCGTTGCGCGTATAGGCCTCGCCGCCGCTGGGCAGCTGCACGACCATCCACCCCTTGCCCTGTATGGCGACATCGAGGTCGCGGCCGGTCTGCTGGATCGGCCCCGGCGCAAAGTTGGCCCCGACCGTGGAGTCGACCACGAACGCCCGTGTCGGCGCGGCAGCGCCGACCACGGGCACCGCACGGAAAACGTTGAACTCGGCGCGGTAGCCGGTGGTGCCGGCGTTGGCGAGATTGTGGGAAACGGTCGCCTGCTGCCCCAGCGTCTGCGACGCGCCGGTCATCGCGACGTAAATCAGGCGGTCCATGATGTTCCGTCGCGAGCGCCGCAGCGCGAGTCTTGAGCGTTAGCCTGCATTCGTCATTACCTCAGGTTCACCAGCGTCTGCAGCACCGCGTCCTGGGTCTTGATGCTCTGGGCATTGGCCTGATAAATCCGCTGCGCGGTGATCATGTTGACGAGTTCCGCGGTGAGGTCGACGTTGGAATCTTCCACCGCCGCCGACTGCAGCGCGCCCAGGCTCCCGGAACTGGGGGAGCCGACCAGCGGTGCTCCCGAGGTCGAGGTTTCAGCCCAGCCGTTGTCTCCCAGAGGCTGCAAACCCTGCGGGTTGTTGAAGTTCGCCAGTATCACCTGGCCCAGGGTCGCCGACTGCCCGTTGGTGTAACGCCCCAGAATGACGCCGTCACCCCCGATCGCGAACCCCGACAAGCGCCCGGAGGTGTAACCGTCCTGGGTTAACGAGTTGACACCGAAACTGCTGCCGAACTGGGTGGTGCCGGTGAAATCCAGGTTGACCGCCAGCGGGGTCACTGCACCCGTCGTCACCGCTGTCGATAAAGCGAAGGGCAAGGTCGTCGCCACAGTATTAATGGCGCCATTGCTCTGGAACGTCAGCGTCCCTACCGCCGCGGCACCAATCTGCACGCCATCGTTGGACGCAAACACCTGCCAGGTATTGGCTGCGGTTTTGAGGAAGTACGTCGAAAGCGTGTGGGCATTGCCAAGGCTGTCGTAAACGGCCACTGACGTGGAATTATTATAAGTCGTGGGATCGCTGAGGCTGAATGCCGCGGCGCTTTTGGTCGCGGCACGCGAATCCACGTTAAGAACCGCATTCACTTTAGCGGTCGCCTTGGGCGTCAAATCATTGCTGGGGATCAGCAGGTCGGTGGGCGCGGCGGTATTCAGCACGCCGGCCGAATTGGCGAGATATCCCGTCAAACGCAGGCCATTGCCGTTAACGATAAAGCCGCTCTTGTCGAGCTGAAACTGGCCGTTGCGCGTATAGGAAATGGCGCCGCTGTCGCTCATGCGGAAAAACCCCCTGCCGTTGACCGCGAGGTCCAGCGGATTGTTGGTCACCGTGACGTTGCCCTGGGAGAACAGTTGAGACACGGACGACAGCTTGCTGCCAATGCCGACCTGGGTTCCGCCGGAGCCGCTCAGGGTATTGGCAAACACATCGGAAAACTGCGCCTGCGACTGCTTGAAGCCGACGGTGCTGGCGTTGGCGACGTTGTTGCCGATCACGTCCAGACTCTTAGAAGCGGTGTTCAGTCCGCTCAATCCTTGCTGAAAGCTCATCTGTTGCTCCTTGTCCTGGTAATTGCCGAATGATACGAGGGGTGCCCGGTTAACTTACTGCACGACCTGTTTGATGTCGGCGAGGGCGAAATTGCCAAGTCCGCCAACGGTGAGCACCGCGCCCTGGGCCGAGGGCGCCACGGCCGCAACCTGACCGAATGCGAGCGGGCTGGCATCGACCTTCTCGGCACCGCGCGTCGCGTTCACGGAGAACGTATAGGCGCCGTCAACCGCCGCTCCATTGTTCGTGGCGCCGTCCCACTGGAACGCCGCCACGCCCGCGGCCCGCGCGCCGATATCCACTTGCTGCAGAATATTGCCGGAGGCATCGTGAATGGAGACGATCACCTTGTCCGCCGGCTGCGCAAGCTCGACGCCGGCAACGGCCGCCCCTGTCTTGAGATTGATGGCCGAGCCGGGAACCAGCACGCCGTGGCCGATCATCGACGTGGCCTGCATCGACTGGGTGGCGGCGAAGCTGGCGGCAAGCGACTGCAGCGTGGTATTGAGTTTTTCGATCCCGCTCACGGTACTGAGCTGCGCCATTTGCGATGTGACCTGGGCATTGTCCAGCGGATTGAGCGGGTCCTGGTTCTTCAGCTGCGTCACCAGCAGCTTGAGAAACCGGTCTTCGGTCGCCCCCATCTCGCTGGCCACCGACTTCTGCTGGGTATTAGCGAATGCCGTAAAATCCGGCGTCGTAGCGATGTTCTGAATTGCGGCCATCGATTTCTCCTTTGCCTTATTGTCCGAGCGTCAGTGTTTTGAGCAGCAGCGATTTTGCGGTGTTCATCACATCGACGCTGTTCTGATAGGAACGTGACGCGGAGATCATGTTGACCATTTCCTCGACCACGTTGACATTGGGCATCGTCACGAAGCCCTGCGCGTTGGCAAGCGGATGCTTGGGCTCGTACACCATTTTCATCGGCGACGGGTCTTCGATCACGCCGGTCACCTTGACGCCGCTTGCCCCCTGGGGCGAAACCGACGCGGTGCTGAACACCACCTGGCGGGCGCGGTACGGCTGGCCGTTGGCGCTGGTCGCGCTGTCGGCATTCGACAGATTGCTCGCCACCACATTCAGCCGCTGCGATTGCGCGGCCATCGACGAGGCCGCGATATCGAATATATTGAATAGAGACATTGCTGGTTACCCCTGTATCGCCGCCAGCATGGCTCTCAGCTGGCTGTTCAGAAAAGTGAGATTGGCCTCGACGTGAATCGCGTTGTCCGCGAATTGCGCGCGTTCCACATCCATGTCCACGGTATTGCCGTCCATGCTGTCCTGGTGCGGCACGCGGTACAGCAGATCCTGACTTGCGGGGCCGCCCGCCGCGGGACTCAGATGCCGCGATGAAGTCACCGCAAGCCCGACGCGTTCCCCGCTCTGCGACAGCGCGCCTTGCAGGGCCTTCGAGAAATCAATATCCCTTGCCTTGAACTGCGGCACATCGGCGTTGGCAATATTGCTGGCGAGAATCTGCTGGCGTTGCGTCCGCAGGTTCAGCGCCGTTCGATGGAAATTCAGCAAATCATCCAGCTTGGAAATCATTTTCCCTCCCTGACCTCAATAAAGTCCCGCACTTGCCGTTAAGCATTAGCCGTGCCAGCGATACTATTCCCGCCCCCCCTCCGTCAGTGAGCGAAATAGCGGCTGGAATCGGCCTCTGTTCTTGGATCGAGACGATATACACGCTGCTACCATGGCAACCACTGCGGCAATTTTTGCCGGTTGCGGCAAGAAAGCACCGGCGCAACGAACCGACACTTTGCGAGCCATGACGAACAAACTGTTTCTCTACCCGGCAGGATTGCTGCTCTTGATGACAGGCGTTTCTGTCACCGCTTCAAGCACCGCGCGTCAGGAGCCATTGCCGATAAGAAAGGCCGTGGAAAATTACCTGCGGCACGAAACCGCGGGCCTGCCTGGAAAGGTCAATTTCTCGGTAGGGACGGTGGATCCGCAACTGAACCTGCCGGCGTGCCCGGCACTGGAACCGTTCGTTCCGCCGGGCGGCCGCCTGTGGGGCAACACTTCCGTGGGAATACGCTGCAATGGCTTGAACCCCTGGATTATTTATGTCCCGGCCGAAATTCGGGTGACTGCGGACGTGGTGCATAGCGCCCGACCGCTGGCACAAAACCAACCCATAGCGGAATCCGATGTCACCATGCAAAAAGCCGATTTGACGCTATTGCCGGCTGGAATTTTGACCGATGTGAATCGAGTCCTGGGCAAGACGCTGACGAGTAGCATTGGTGCCGGCCAACCGTTGCGCCTCGACATGCTGCGCTCACCCACGGTAATTCAACAAAATCAATCAGTTAAGATTATGGTTCAGGGCCGCGGATTCAACGTCAGCGCGGAAGGCCGGGCACTGACCGCCGTCACCGAGGGCCAGCCCGTGCAAGTGCGGGTGCAGTCCGGCCAGGTCGTGAGCGGAGTTGCGCGTGCCGGAGGCATTGTGGAAATGCGCCCCTGAATTGGGCTAAAGTTTAGGCCTCGGTCTGCCGTAAACCTTACATATTGATGGGCCGCGGCCTAAAGTTTATGGCGGGCATGCCGTTACCCAAGGTGTAGAGGGCCAAAATTAAGGACTTATCATGAAAATCGACAATTCCACAAAAACCGTGGTCAGCATCGTCAGCGGCGATGGCCAGAAGCGTACCGACAAGGCCGCGGGGGCAAATCCGCAACCCGCCAGCACCAGCGAGAAGGTCGATCTGAGTCCACTGTCGTCACAACTGCAGGCGATTGAACACGGTATGGCCAGCGATGGCGTGTTCGATATGGAAAAAGTGCAGGAAATCAAGCAGGCCATCAGCGAAGGCCGCTTCAAAGTCAATGCCGAAGTCGTGGCTGACCGGTTGCTCGACACGGTGAAGGAACTGCTGCGGGCCCAAGGGAACAAGATTCAGTGAAAGTAGCGGCAAATACAGCCGGATTCATCGCCGACCTGATCAGCGAACGCGACTTGACCGCGGAATTCGTGAGCTTGCTGGCCGCGGAGCAAAATGCATTGCGGGACGGCGCCGTTGAGCAACTGGAAAAACTGGCGCACAACAAGTCAGGAGCAGCACAGCGCCTGAGTGAGCTGGGCGAGCGCCGCACCGGTTATCTGGTCGCCTCGGGATTCAGTCCCGATTCCTACGGCATGGATTCGTGGGTCAAAAACCATCCGCAGGAAACCGGCGCCATAGCCGCCTGGCACGAACTACGGCGACTCGCAGTACGGGCGCGTGAGGCAAATCAGACCAATGGCGCGCTGATCGACCTGCGGCTGCGCCACCATCAGCAGGCGCTCGCCGCATTGGGAAATGCCTGTGGCGCCACGACGCTATACGGTCCCCAGGGCCAGACCCTGCCACTGACCCGCGCCAGGCGGCTCAGCGCGGCATAGAACTCCACTTCCCCCACCGAACAACCCAAGACAGCCTAGTAGCCTGTCGGACTTGGGTCCGACAAGCTCCTAGGCACGTCGGGGCCCTGGTTTCCTGTCAGTTTTTTTTCATCTTGGCGCGCAGGCGCGCAACCGCCTGGCTGTGCAACTGGCAGACGCGGGACTCGCTCACACCCAGCACTTCACCGATCTCCCGCAGGTTGAGTTCCTGCTCATAGTGCATGCCCATCACCATTTTTTCCCGGGGTGGAAGCCCCTCGATGGCCTTGACCAGCAGCGCGCGCTGATTCTCGTCGACCAGCCTATCGAGCGGGTTGGCGGCGTTGTCAGGGCAGTGGTTATCGAGAAAGTGGTCGCTGTCGGAACCCTTGAGATCATCGAAATAGATCAACTGGCAGCCGCGCGCATCCTGCAGCATCTCCTGGTATTCGGCGAGCGGCATGTCCATCTCCTTGGCCAGTTCGGGTTCGGTCGGCGCGCGCCCGAAACGCTGCTCGAGCGCGTTTATCACTGCCTCTATGCGCCGCATGTTCTTGCGTACGCTGCGTGGCAGCCAATCGGCCTGGCGCAGTTCGTCGAGTATGGCGCCGCGGATGCGTTGCGCCGCATAGGATTCGAACTGGGCTCCCAGGGAGCCCTGGTAACGGCTGACGGCATCCAGCAACCCGATCATGCCCGCCTGGATGATGTCATCCAGTTGCACTGATGCCGGCAGTTTCGCCATCATGTAATGGGCGATGCGCCGCACCAGCGGCGCGAATTGATTGATGTATTGCTGCTTGTCGATGGTTCCGGTTGCTGTGTACATGGATGTGCCTATATTCCGATGCTTGCCGCGCCAAGGCGGCTGGATTGAATCAATCGCTGCATGAAGTTCTCCATGCTTTCTTCCGTTTCCGCCTGACGCGACCAGCCCATCATTTCCGCGGCCACGCGACGGAAACCGGTGGCGGATGGTGCAGCGGGGAAAGCTTCCACAACAGGCGTGCACAGCGCGGTTGCACGCTCCAACTTGTCGTCCGGCGGTATGAAACCGATGTAATCCAGGGATACCGACAGATAGCGTTTGGCCGCCTGCTCCATATTGGAAAAGAGGGTCCGGGCTTCCCGCTCCGAGCGGGCTTTGTTCACGAGTATCCGAAAATGCCGTTTTGCGTACTGCAAGCTCATGGTCTTGATCAAGGCGTAATTGTCGGTAATGGACGAGCTGGTCCTGGACAGCACCAGCATGACATCCTGCGCCGCGAGACTTACAGGCAGTGCCTTGCCGCTATTGCCGGCCGCGGTATCGACCAGCACCACGTTGACCGGGTTGGGCAGTTTTCCGAAACAGCCGATCAGCCGGTCCTGGCCATCGCGGTTCAGTCCGGCGAGACGCGCGATGCCGTGCGCCGCCGGCAGCACGGAAATGCCCTCCGGTCCCGTCATCAGCACCTGCTCCAGTGTCCGGTCGCGGTTTATGACATCCAGCAAATCAAAGCGCGCGTTTATGCCCAGGGTGTCGCTCACGTTGCCGCGCCGCGGACTGCCGTCAAGGATGAGCACTTCGCGCCCGGCCCTTGCCAGCGCCACGGCCAGATTGATGACGGTGCTGGTTTTTCCGACACCGGAGGTAGCGCTCGCAACGGTAACGATGCGCAGCGCATCCCTGGCAAGCAGGCGCCGCAAACCTTCGGCCTGATCTATGTTGACTCTAGCCAAGGGACACCCCGCCTGCGACGCCGGCAGCGTATGCTGACGGCCCCAATGAACCCGCTCCGCCCACTGCCACCAGGCCCGCCGCCACCAGGGAAAATTCGTCGTCCGAAAGCGAAAACGGCGATTCTTCGGTCTGCGGCTTGAATGCGCAGTGCATCAGATTCGGTGCATTTGCCGCATGCAGGTCTTCGGGAACTTTCTGCCCGTTCGCCACATAATGCAGCACCAGCCGGTGCCGCACCACGGTGTCGAGAACCACGCCGAGGCTCGCCGCCTCGTCCATTTTGGTGATGATGCAGCCATGCGCCCTCTCGCCGTGAAATGCCCGTACCACGTCATCCAGCGTGCTGCCGTTGCACGTGGCATTAAGCAGCAGCATGCGCTTGATATCGGCCCCGCAGCTGTTCAGCATGGCCTCCTGCTCATTCACGACCTGGTCGCGCTGGCCCACGCCCAGGGTGTCGATCAACACCATGTGCTTGTTGCGCAATTCCGCCAGCGTCAATCGCAGGTCTTCGGCATCCTTGACCGCTTGAACTGTCACCCCCAGCAAGCGACCGTAGATGCGCAGTTGTTCGTGACCGCCGATACGATAGCTGTCCGTAGTGAGCAGCGCCAGTTTGTCGGCGCCATGCTTGACCACGCAACGCGCTGCAAGCTTGGCTGTGGTGGTGGTTTTGCCGACGCCTGTCGGTCCCACCAGAGCATATATGCCGCCGCGGTCGACGATGTTGTCCTGGTCGCTCGCGCTGTGCAGGTTATGGCCAAGCGCCGCCTTGATCCATTTGATGCCTTTTTCAACGTCGCAGCCAGCCGGCATTTTTTGCATCACCTGGCGCGACAGCAATGCGCTGAAGCCGGTGTTCAGCATCAGGCGCAAAAGCTTGGCCTTGACGGGTTCACGCCGCTGGGCCTCACCCCATGCCAAACCGGCCAGCTGTTCTTCCATGAGGCCGCGCAGCATCTTGATTTCAGCGGCGATGTTTTGATTGGATGAATCCGGTGCCGCCGGTTGCGGCTGCTGCGCAGGCGGCGTCTGAACCAAGGGCGAACGGGCATCCGGCGCATGGTGTCGCCCCTTTTCTGCCGCGCCGGAATTGCCGGTGTAGCGTGCGACCTCTTGTCCCGCCATCGCCACGATCTCGATACCGCCTTCGACCTTCCGGTTCGCCAGAATGACGGCATCCGGGCCGAGCACGTCTTTTACCTGCCGCAACGCCTCGCGCGATGTTTCGGCATAGAAACTTTTGGCCTTCACGCTTTACCTCCGAGAATGGATGTGACTTTGATGGTCCCGGAATGTGAAATTTCGGAATGGGAAATGACCTTGAGTTGCGGGATGGCCCGCCGCAGAAAGCGTGACAGCACGGACCTGAACTGGGGCGGGACCAGCAACACCGGCGGGAAACCCTGCTGCTCCTGGCGCTGGACACTGGCCTGCGCCTCCCTGACCAGCGTATCGGCGAGCCCCGGCTCTATGCCCGCCGCATGCGATGCACTGGGCTGCAGCGCTTGGGTCAGAACCCGCTCCAGTTCGTAATCCAGGGCGATCACCTGAAGTTCCGCGCCGTTCGGATAGATCTGCTGGGTGATGGCGCGACCCAGCGCAACCCGCACGGCGGCAGTCAGTTCATTGGCATCCTGATTGCGCGGTGCCTGTTCCGACAGGGCTTCCATGATCGTAGCCAGATCGCGGATATGCACGCCTTCGGCAAGCAGATTCTGCATGACTTTTTGCACTGTCGAGAACGGCAGCAGTTTCGGCACCACGTCCTCCAGCAATTTCGGCGAATCGCGATTGAGCCGGTCAAGCAATTGCTGCAGTTCCTGTCTGCCCAGCAATTCGGCAGCGTGGTTGTGGATCAGATGATCCACGTGCGTTGCCACGACGATGCTGGCGTCCACCACGGTATAGCCAAAACTCTGCGCCTGTTCGCGCAGCGCCGACTCTATCCATATGGCCGGCAGACCAAAAGCGGGATCCTGCGTCACCGTTCCCTGGAGCGTGCCCGTGACCCGTCCCGGATTGATGGCAAGGTGCATTCCGGCATAAGCTTCGCCGCTGCCGATTTCCACGCCCTTGAGCGTGAGGCGGTAGGCATTGGGGCGCAGCCCGAGGTTGTCGCGTATATGCACCGCCGAAACCAGAAATCCGACTTCCTGGGCAAATTTCTTGCGTATTCCCCTGATGCGCCGCAGCAGGTCGCCGTCCTGATTCTTGTCCACCAGCGGGATCAGCCGATAGCCGACTTCGAGTCCCAACGTGTCCACCGGCGTTACGTCATCCCAACTCGCCTCCTGTGCTTCCGGTGCCGGCGCATCCACGGGCAATACGGCAGGCGCCGCTGTCGCAGACTTGTTGGCAAGCATATAAGCGCCCCCGCCAAGCAGGACCGCCAGCAACAGAAACGCAAAGTGCGGCATTCCCGGTATCACGCCCATCACGCCAAGTATGCCCGCCGTGATATACAGCACGTGAGGCTTGTCGAACAATTGCCCGATCATCTGCTGCCCGACATCCTCGTCAGTCACGACGCGACTCACGACAATGCCCGCCGCGGTCGAAATCACCAGCGCCGGGATCTGCGCCACCAGGCCGTCGCCGATCGTGAGCAAGGTGTAGTTGCGGGCCGCCGTTGCCATGTCCAGGTCGTGCTGCAGCACGCCTACCGCGAAGCCGCCGATGATGCTGATCAGCATGATGATGATGCCGGCCACCGCGTCGCCGCGCACGAACTTGCTGGCGCCGTCCATGGCGCCGTAAAAATCCGCTTCCTGGGCAATGACTGCGCGGCGCTTGCGCGCGTCTTC
>CAYIRZ010000017.1:0-18834 GCA_964365845.1 uncultured Streptomycetaceae bacterium | reverse complement strand
CTCGCGGAGCTGGCGCCGGGGGCGATGCTGGTCTTGACCGGCGGCGAGCCGCTCCTGCGCAAGGATCTGCCGGAACTGGTCCGACGCTCGGCGCAACTGGGCCTGATGCCGGTAATCGGCAGCAACGGCATCATGCTGGACGGCAAGCGCGCAGCCGAGTTGCGTGCGCTGGGCGCGGCCGGCGTGGGCATCAGTCTCGACTCCGCCACGGCCGGGTTTCACGACCGCCTGCGCGGGCTGCCGGGGGCGTGGGAGGGCGCGCGCCGGGGCATGCAGGCTGCCCGTGAGGCGGGCCTGGCGCTCCTGGTGCAAACCACCCTGTTCGAGGAAAACCGGCACGAGCTCGCGGCCATCGCCGACATCGCCGAGTCGGCCGGCGCGATGGTGCTCAACTTTTTCTTTCTGGTCTGTGTCGGGCGCGGGGTCACCCAGACCGACCTCTCCCAAGAGGCCTATGAAGCCAGCCTCGTGGACATCGTAGAACTGCAGCGACTACGGCCGCGGCTTATGATCAGAGCCCGCTGTGCGCCGTACTTGCGGCGCGTGCTGGGCTTGCATGCTAATGAAGCGCGCGACGGCCATGCCGAATGGTCGAGTGCCTGCCTGGCCGGCCGCAGCTACTTTCGCATCACGCCACAGGGTCATGTAACGCCCTGCCCCTATTTGCCCGTCAAGCTGGGCGACTTGCGCGAGAGCCGGCTGGCCGAGATATGGAGCGGCAATTCCGCGCTCGCCAATTTGCGCAATGGCGTGCCGGGCGGCAAGTGCGGCGAATGCGACTATCGCTACAGTTGCGGCGGCTGCCGCGCCCGCGCTTGGGCGGTCTCCGGCGATCTGATGGGCGAGGATCCGAAGTGCTTGTACGTGAGGCCGCCGGACGCGCGGCCCGAGCTCCCGGCGGCGCCCGCGGCGCGCCGGAAGCTCGACTGGGATCCGGAAGCGCGCGCGCTGCTGGAACGGATTCCGGCGTTCGTTCGCGCCAAGGTGGAGGCGCGCCTCGAAGAGCGTGCGGCGCGCGAGGGGCGGAATTGCATCACGGTGGGTTTTATGCGCGTCCACCGCCCGCCGTTCGAGTTTTTCGGCAGTGCTTCCGGGCGGCAATCCACGGTGAAATTACCAGGGGGGTAACCGGTGAACACTCGCCGCCCGGAAGTTACGAAGCTCCGCCACGAATAGCGTAGCGCCATGGCGAGAGTAATCGTCGCTGGAGCGGGCATCTCGGGCTTGACCGCCGCCTATGCCCTGCGCAACGCGGGGCACGAGGTCATGGTGCTGGATCAAGGCAGGCGGGCCGGGGGGCGGATGCACTCGGAACACATGGCCGGTTTTCTCATGGAATACGGCCCGAACGGCATGAGATTCCCCGCGCCGTGCGCCGAGGACCTCGTCGCCGATCTCGGCCTCGCGCCCGAGGCAGTCGGTCGTGGCGCCGGCGCCCGCAACCGCTACCTGGTGCGCGACGGGCGCATCCATGCCCTGCCCATGCAGCCTCTCCGGTTTTTTCTCTCCGGTTTCCTTTCGCCGGCGTGCCGTTTGCGGCTGTTGATGGAGCCGTTCGTCTCGGCAAACCATGACGATGAAACGGTGGCGGAGTTTGCACGCCGGCGTTTCGGGCGCGAAGTTCTCGATTACCTCATGGATCCGCTCATCGCTGGGGTGTGCGCCGGGGATCCGGAGCAATTGAGCGTTTCGGCGGTATTGCCGCACCTCAAACGGCTCGAGCGCGTTTACGGATCGGTCGTCCTCGCCGCTATCAGATCCCGATTCGGCGCCGGCACCAGAGGTTCGGCCTGTAATTTCGAGAAGCGTGCGCTGTTTTCATTTCGCGGGGGCCTGGGCGTGCTGCCGCAGGCCATCGCAAGGCGTCTTGCGGACCGCCCGTTCCTGAATCAGTGTGTGGAGTCGGTGCGGCGCGCGGCGGGCGGAGGGTTCGTCGTCACCGTGCGGGAGCGCCGCGCAATGCGTTTGTTGAAGGCGGACAGCGTGGTGATCGCGCTGCCGGCTCATGCGGCGGCACTGACGGTCGACCGGCTCGATCCGGGCGTCGCGGAGACGCTCGCGCAAATCAGCCATCCACCCCTCGCCGTGGTGTTCCTCGGCTATCGCGCGCAAGCGATCGAGCACCCGCTCGACGGCGCGGGGATGCTGACGCCCGCCGTTGAGGGACGAAACGTGCTGGGCATGATTTTCTCTTCGACCCTGTTTGCCGGGCGGGCGCCGCCCGGGCACGTTGCGCTCACGGTCTTCGTCGGTGGCGCGCGGCAGCCGCAGCTCGCGCTGCTCAAGCCGGGCGAATTACAGGATCTTGCGCACGACGAAGCGCGGCGGCTACTCGGCGCGCGCGCGGCGCCGCTCCTCGCGCGCACGCACATCTGCCGCCGCGGGCTGCCGCAACCCGGCCTGGATCACGCGCAGCGGCTAGCGAGGATTGCGGCGGTCGAGAGCGAGCACGCCGGCATGTTTCTCACCGGCAATTATTTTTCCGGAGTGTCCACTGCGGCCTGCATCCAGCAGGCTTTTGATACCGCTCAACGTGTTACGCAATATCTCGCCGCGCGCCCGGCGCGCAGGAGGTTGGTCGCCTAGCGCGCGGACGCGTTAGCCCAACTTCCACAAATCGCCGAGCCCCTGACGCCGAGCAGGTTACTCCTCGGCGGACAGCACGATGCGGAAGACGCTGCCTCGTCCCGATTCACTGTCCACCTCGATCCGGCCGCCATGGATCTCCACGGCCCAGCGGGCAATCGCGAGTCCCAGGCCGAAACCGCCCTTGGCGCGGCTGCGGGAAGCATCGATGCGGTAGAAGCGGTCGAACACCCTTTGCCGGTGCTCGGGAGCGATGCCGGGGCCGCCATCGGCGATTTCCAGTACGGCTTCGGCGCCGCGTTGCTCGACGCTGACACGGATCGTTCTGCCCGCGGGGCTGTACTGGATGGCGTTGTCGAGGATGTTGACGATCGCTTGGCGCAATACCGCACGATCGGCCCTCACGGCGAGCGGCGCGGCGGCAAAGATCTCGATTCGCTGCTCCTTCTCCTCGGCCAGCACATGTAAATGATTGACGGCTTCGGCCGCGAGTTCAGCGAGGTCTAATGGCTGCAGGTCGAGCGCAATCCTGCCGCTGTCGGCTCGCGCCAGTGTCAGCAGGCTCTGGACCAACTGGCTCAGGCGATCCGCCTCCTCCAGCATGGTGCCGATGGTGTCCCGATAGGCGGTTTCGTCGCGCGGCTCTGACAGCGCTATTTCCCCAATGCTGCGGATCACGGTCAATGGGGTGCGCAGTTCGTGGGAGGCGTCGGCGGTAAAGCGGCGCAATTGCTCGAACGAGTGCTCCAGGCGCGAGAACAACTCGTTGAAGGTGGCGGCGAGATGCCCCAGTTCGTCGTGAGCGTTGACCACCGGCAGGCGGGCATCGAGCCGCGCCGCCGAGATCGAGCGCGCCTCCTCCGTTATCTTGGCGACGGGAGACAGTGCCCTGCCGGCCAGCCAGTAGCCGGCCAGCGCGGCGGCACCGACTGTCAGCGGCACGCCCACGACCAGCACCCAGAGCAGGGATGCGAGCTCCTGTTCGATCTGGTCTTTGGCGAAGGCGGCGCGGATGACGGCCCGCTCGCCGTCGACGTCGACCTCCACCTGCAGGACACGCAGGGGGATGCCGCTCGGCAGCCGCGTCGTGAAGAAACCCGATGGACGCGGCGTGTAAGGGAGCGGCTCGGGCGTGGCGCCACGGGCATACCCGCCGAGCGAGAGATTGACCAGGGTGCCATCGAGACGATGTACATCGATCCACAAGACATTGGCAAGCGGCTGGTAGCCCACGGCGCCTTCATGAAGCGGCCGCCAGACGAGATCGCCGCCCGCCCCCCTTGTCAAAGACCGCTCGACGATTTCGACTTCCTGGTCCAACCGATGATCGATCTCGGTGGTGAATCGCTCATGGACAGCCAGATATACGAAAACCGCATAGACGACCAGCAGCAGGCTCAGCGTTGTCGCGTAGCCGATCGACAGTCGCGCCCGGATGCTCAGTCGGCGCCACGCTGCTGCTGGACTCTTGACGATCATTCGCCGGCGAATGCCACCGGAGCCGCGCACAGCGCTATCGAAGTGGCAGTCGCCAGGAAATTAAACTTGTTCATGCCATTACCTGCGTTTCTCGTATCGAAAAAATGCGCGCGGAGGCGCCTGGCCCCCGCGCGCGGTGGAGAACGGCTACTTAAGTTTCGCCGCCTTTTCCGCCAGCTTTCTGGCTTCGGCAACGTAGCCCATCGCCTTTTCGTGGTTGTGGAAGCTCAGGCTTCCGTCCAGCAGTACGACGTTCAGTTTCCCGTGCGCCTCATCGGCCAGTATCTTGGCCCGGGGATCGCGCACTTTCGTCCTGGCGAGCAATTTCTCCACTTCGTCGATCTTCGCCCGGATCGTCGCCTGCCTCTGCTTGAGGATGCTGTCGAGCGCGTTCGCGTCGAAGGCCGGGGCCTGCACGCCGCTGGGCAGCTTGCGGCCCTGCCCCTCATGGCACGACGCGCAACTGCTGCGGATGCCCTGGCTCTTCTCCATCGCTGGCAGGGCCACCATGAAGGTGTGCGACGAGGTGTCCCACGGGTGCGGACCTTTCGCCGTCCTGTTCGAGCGGTAGCCGATTTTCGACATGTGGCAATCGACGCACTGCACGCCCGCCTTGTGCATCGGGCTGCCGGCGAACAGCTCGGTATTGCCGCGCTTGGCATAGCCGGCGCTCGAGTGGCAGCCGACGCACATCTCCTCGGGCTTTTGGCGCAACTGAGCCCCCTCCGACTTGCCGTGGAAGGTATGGCAGGTAAGACAGCTCATGCCGGCCTTGTTGAAATGCGTGCTCTTCTGGAAATCCTGCCATTGCTGCCGGTTACGCTTGGCCCAGTCGTTCGGCCAGAAGTAATTGTACTCATCCGGGTTGGAGGTGCCCGAGTAGCTCCAAAAGCGCGAGCGGCTCGTCATGTCCACGTCGCCGGGCAGGAAGCCCTGCTGGAACGAAAGCTCCGAGATTTTCTTGTTGGAGTTGCGACCGTGGCACTGGGCGCAGACCTGGGTCTGCTGTAGTGGGTTGAGATCTTTGAGGGGATGAACGATGGTGGTGGCATCCGCCGCGAGTTTGTTGCCTGCGCTCTTGGCCGCCTCGGCCTCGGCCACGTGCTTGCCCGCCGGCCCGTGGCAGCGCTCGCAGGCGATGCCGAGTTCGCCCTTGCCCCTGGCCTTCCAGTGGCCGGCCGCGGCGTCCTTGTAGAACTCGAAGCCGGTCGTATGACAACCGGAGCACTTGGCCTCGGCGAAACGGCCTTTCGGCAATTCCTCTATTTTCAACGGCCGCCCGTCCGGGGTTCCGTCCGGCGTGACCCAGTCGTAGGGACGATAGGTGGAGATGAGCCAGTCCTCGGCCGCGATTGACCAGCGGATCGGAGTGGGCAAGTAGTTCTCGCCGATCTTGATTTCGTAGTGCTGATCCCACTTGCCGCCGAGGACTTTGGCGATCTCGAAGGTTTGGTTGTTGGCCGCATTATCCTTGTCGAGCACGGTGAAGAAGTACTTGCCATCTTTCTTGTGCGTCTTGACCTGAAACGTCAGGACTTGCTCCTTACCGTCCTTGGATTTGACTTTGATGTCCTTGTAGGTGATTGTCCGGTCGTTGAAGTCGCCGACGATGATATCCGCGCTCGGCAAGCGCTCCATCTTGGCGTGCCAGGTGGCCGACCACTCCGCATGCTGCTTTTCGTGACAGGATTTGCAGCTGTCGCTACCGACATATTTGGCGTCGCCGAAGAACTTCTGCCCCGATTCGACCCGGCGTGTTTCTCGCTCCATAGAGAGCGTTTGCGTCGGCGTTATTTGGGTTTGTGCCGATGCTAGGTTCGCGAATCCGATGCTGCCCAGCAAGGCCAACACGCCCGCAGCCAAACGATGATACATCCAACGCTTTATGTCACTCGTGTTCATGGCAGCCTCCTTAGTTGTTGAAGAGTAATGTTGCCGGTCCGGCAGGCGCCGACGATCGATTCGATCGCCCGGTTTAATTTATGAAACGTCATCCGGCGCGCCCTCGCGCAGCAGGAATCCGACGCCCCGGAGCGTATGGATGAGTTTCTGCCCGACGCCGCCGTCCACCTTTTTTCGCAGCCGGGCGATATGCACATCGATGACATTGTCGAGGGGTGTGGCGCGCTGCACCTCGTGCCATACGTCCCGTGCCAGCATCTCGCGGGAGACGATCTGGCCGTTGTGGCGCAGCAGGTATTCGAGGAGTTCGAACTCGCGCCCGGTCAGATCGAGTATCTGTTCGCTGCGGCACACTTTGCGCGTGACCAGATCCATTTCGAGATCGGCGACCTTGAGACGCAGAACTTGGTCGGCACGACCTCGCCGTATTAGGGCGCGGATGCGCGCGAGCAATTCGGGGAACGCGAAAGGCTTGACGAGATAGTCGTCCGCCCCACCGTCTAGACCGCGGACGCGATCATCCAGCGCATCCCGCGCGGAGATGATGAGCACCGGCGTTTGCAGGCCCCGGCTGCGCAAGGCCGCCAGCGCCTCGAAGCCGTCGCGGCCGGGCAGCATCAAGTCGAGGAGCATCAGGTCGAAGACCTCGGTACTGACGAGGAAGAAACCGTCTTCACCGGTGGCGGCCACCTTCACCTCGTAGTGCTCTGCCTCTAGGCCTTGCTTAAGCGCCTGGGCCAGTTTCGGCTCGTCTTCGACAATCAGAATGCGCATTGCGTCGCCATCGGAGTTACCCGCAACCTATGTTAGAGAGTCTGTCCGCGGAAAACGACTGAAGAGTTTCTGACTTTTTCTTCAGGAAGCCATCAACGTCCATAGCCCTTATAGTGCCGAAACGCGAAGAGCAGCGCTAGGTCGGAGGCGATCTTCAACGCCCGGTAGGATACTGCTCAGCGTGTTACGCAATATCTTGCCGCGCGCCCGGCGCGCAGGAGGTTGGTCGCCTAGCGTTGTACCCGTCGCAGTTGCGTGGCGCTGGTTGTTTCCGGCGCTGCCGCAGCGCGGATTACCGCAGCTTATCCCGGTCGCCGCCGCAGACACTCGAGATAGAGCCCGTTGTCGGGCGCGGTATGGGAGCGTTGCGCCTGCCAGATAACCTCGGCCAGGCACTCCAGCAGCGCATGCTTGGCGTCGTGTTCCGAGCCGGTAGCCTGCGCGATGCGCTCGAAATGCGTGCGGATGCCTCGCGGCTGATCGATCGACAGTTGCTCTTCCACCGCAAGGTGCAGTGACAGGTGCAGGAAGGGATTCAAGCCGCCATCCTCCGGCGAGTAATCGTGGTCGAGATGACGCTCGGGATCGTCGAGCAGCGCATGATATTCGGGATGCAGGCTGATCACCTGCAGCGCGACCTTTTCCAGCCCGACGAGCGCTTCGCCCCGCCGGTATTTTCCCCAGGTGTCGAAAAAGAAGCGCCGCGCTTCGTCGCGGGAAGGGGAGAACATTTTGAGGGATCAGGGATCAGGGGCTAGGGGCTGGGGACTAGGGGCTAGGGATCAGGGAAGGATGTTTGGCTGATCGTTTTTATATTTTACTCCAGGGCAGGTGTTTACTTCCCCCTAATCCCTAGCCCCTAGCCCCTAGCCCCTAGTCCCTAGTCCCTAGATTTGTGCGAGTAATCGCACAAATCGCTGATCAGGCATGCCGGGCATCTGGGCTTGCGGGCAATGCACACATAGCGGCCATGCAGGATCAGCCAGTGGTGGGCATCGTGCATGAATTCGCCGGGTACGAATTTGAGCAGTCTGTGCTCGACTTCGAGCACGTTCTTTCCCGGCGCGATGCCGGTGCGGTTGGCAATGCGGAAAATATGCGTGTCTACCGCCATCGTCGGCTGGCCGAACGCCGTATTCAGGATGACGTTCGCCGTTTTGCGCCCGACACCGGGCAGCGCTTCCAGTTCCTCGCGCGTCTGCGGCACGCGCCCGCCATGCCGTTCCAGCAGCAGCTTGCAGGTGGCAAGGATGTTCCTGGCCTTGGTGCGGTAGAGCCCGATGCTCTTGATATAGCGCTCGAGACCGCTCTGGCCGAGCTTCAGGATTTGTCCGGGCGTATGCGCATGCCGGAACAGCTTGTCCGTGGCGAGATTGACGCTCTTGTCCGTTGCCTGCGCCGACAGTACCACGGCGATCAACAGCTCGAACGGGGATTTGTATTCGAGCTCGGTGCGCGGCGCCGGATTGGCGGCGCGCAGGCGCGTGAAAATTTCGTGGCGTTTGGCGGGATTCATTATAATTGCAATGATATCCGTGAAGGAGGAGGCATGGTAAGAAAGTGGGGGTCATGCCGGAGTATCTGCTGGATTGCGGGCATGCTGTTATAAAAGGGAGAAATTGCATGGCTATCGTTTCAAAAAAGCTGGTCCTGGAAAAAGACGACATTTCCGGTTATCTCGCTTACCCGCAGCGCCAGCAGCGCGGGCCGGCGATATTGTGGATACATCATAATCACGGCGTCACCGACAACCTGAAAATGGAAGCGTACGATTACGCCGAACTCGGTTACACGGCGTTCGTGCCCAATCTTTACCATCTGCTCGGCTATCCCGGCTCGCATCATCTGGGACAAGGCCAGGATATCCAGAAGGTCACGAGCGACGAAAAATTCGTCGAGGTGATCCGCAAAAGCTGGGATTATCTTCTTGCTCGCGACGACGTCGACCCCGCGCGGGTGGGGGTGATCGGCTATTGCATGGGCGGGCGTCTCGGCATTCCTTTCGTCGCGGAAACGCCGCAGGTGCGTGCTTATGTTGCGTTTTATCCGTCGATCAAGGACGAGCCGGAAACCGAAATCCGTCCGCGTCACGCGTTCAAGGTGGCCAGGGAGATCAAGTGCCCGGCTATGGTCGTTTTCGGTGGCAAGGATCACATCAGTTCCAACGAAACCCAGCTCAAGCTTTGGCAAGGCTTCATTGCCAGCGGCCAGCCGGTCGAGTGGCATTATTACTCGTGGGGATTGCACGGCTTCATCGCGCCGGTTTCCGAGGGCTACCAGCCGCAACTGGCCAGGAGGGTGAGGCCGCTCGCGGTCGATTTTCTGCAGCGCTGGCTGGAGGCTTAGGGCCTGTTAACCATTACCGCGTGAGATGCGTTGCGGCCAAAATCGTCGATGGCAAGGCGCTTGTCGCAGCCAATATCGCGAATATTGGCAAGGCGAGCAACGAAGCCAGCGGCGATTTTGGCCGCAACCCGCAGGGACGGGACGATTTGAGCCCATGGCGTTGTCGCACCTTCGCTTATTTGCCACGGGGCAAACCGCGCTCGGCGCTCCTAGCCCTGAGCTCAAATCGCCTCCGTCGCACTCATGTGGTAATGGTTAACAGGCCCTAAGGATAGTCGCGGCGGGCCGGTGTTTCCGCCCCGTGCCTGACAAGATGGCGTCCGGGGCGATCGCGTCGTTATAATCGTCGTTGTTTCTTGTGGGCGGAGATTCCAGTGTTCCCGTTCTTGTCCCGCATCCGCGGCAGCTTTGTTGCCGCCGTATGGTTTGTCGTGCTTGCGCTGCCCGCTGCCGCGCAGCAGGTCACGGTCGAGCGCGACAGTGAGCTGCGGGCCGAAGCGCGTCTCGACGCCAGGGTGGTGGCGACCCTGAAGCAGGGCGTCAAGGGCGAGGTAACGGCCAAAAACGGCGCGTGGCTCAACATCAAGACAGCGGAAGCGACAGGCTGGCTGTTCTCTTTCAACGTGCGCTTCGAATCTGCGCAGCCGACCTCCGACACCTCATCCGCCTCCGGTCTGGGCCGGCTGTTCGGTCCGCGCCAGCGCGTCAACGTGACCAGCACCATAGGCATACGCGGGCTGGAGGAGGAGGATCTGCGTCAGGCGCGCTTCGACGCCGAGCAGATGCGCCTGCTCGACCAGTACGCGGCATCCAGGGCGGATGCGGAAAGCAGCGCACAGGGTTCCGGATTGTCCGCGGCCCCGGTCGATTACCTCGATGCCGGCTCGCCATGAAATCATATCGTAACTCATTGTTTATATTTATATATATGTTCTTCGGCCTGGCGGCCGGCCAGGCGGCTACGTTCGATCTCGGACGCATGTTCGACGCCGCGTCCGATCTCGTTACCGCCGGGACGGGGCTCAGCGAAAAAGAGGAAATACAGGTCGGGCGCGAAATCGCCGGGCGCACGCTGGGCGCCGCGCCGCTGGTCAACGATTCTGCGCTGCAGTCCTACGTCAATCGCGTCGGCCGCTGGCTGGCCTTGCAAAGCGAGCGCCCCGATTTGCCGTGGCATTTCGGGGTGATAGACACCGCATCGATCAATGCTTTCGCCGCCCCCGGCGGCTACGTGCTGATCACGCGCGGGCTCTACGAATTACTCGACAACGAAGCGCAGCTTGCCGGCGTGCTGGCGCATGAGATCGGCCACGTTGTTAGGCGTCATCACGTCACCGTGATGCAGAAAAGCGCGGCGATTTCCGCCGGCGCCAAACTTGCGCAGCGCGACGATCGTTCGCAACTGCTCAACAACATGATAGGCAGCGGCGCCGAGATCTTCGCGCGCGGCCTGGATAAAAGCGCCGAATTCGAAGCGGATGCGGTCGGTGTCGTTGTCGCCGCGCGCGCCGGGTACAGTCCGTATGGGCTGGTCGAGGTGCTGCATAAGCTGGCGGCACGCGGTGGCGGCGACGCCGACCTCTCGCTGCTGTTCAAGACCCATCCCCAGCCCGGTGAGCGTCTGTCGCAGTTGGGCGAGGCGCTGACCCCGCGCATGGCCAGGCTGCCCGCGGGCAGGGAGCCCGGGATCAGGAACATTTCCGCGGAAGCCGGTCCGGCCCGTGCCGCGCAGCCGCCGCCGGCAAGCGGCGCCCGGGCGCTGCAGGAAGAGCCGGCATCCGCGCCTCCGGCAAAAGGCTTCGGCATCGATCCCGGCCAGATCCTGCGCGGCATCTTCGGGCGCTAGCAGCCTGTCGGACTTGGCCTCATTCACCGGAACGCGTAGCGATAATGGATCGCTGTTGATCGACGCTTCGGCGAGACAGGCTGCTTAAGAAAAAAGATTTGCGTGTCGTAACGCCGCGTTGTCCGGAACAAACGTCACTTGCATGGCGTTCTTTTCACCCCGTTCCATGGTTCTTTTCATTTTAGGAATTTGTCGGATTTGAGTCCGACAAATTCCTCACCGGCCGCGCTGCTGCAGCCTTTCCCTGGCGCGTGCCATTGCCTTCTGAATCGTTGCGCGTTTCTTCTGCTCGGCGGGCGTTTCTTTTGATGCGGCGGGCCGCGGTGCGCGCGTTTCTTTTTCGTGCTGAAGGCGATGCGTGCGGGATTCAAAGCGTCTTCGTGCCGACGCGGCAGCAGTTTTCTTCTGTTCGCGCGTGAGCTGCTCGCCGGTTTCCGCCATGCTGATGCAATCGACCGGGCACGGCGGAATGCACAGCTCGCAGCCGGTGCATTCCTGCGCGATCACGGTGTGCATGACCTTGGCGGCGCCGACGATGGCATCGACCGGGCAGGCCTGGATGCAGAGCGTGCAGCCGATGCAGGCTTGTTCGTCGATGACGGCAACGGCGGGCGGTTTGGCGACGCCGAACTCCGGGGCCAGCGGCTGGAACGGGACGCTCAGCAGCGCCGCGAGATCGCGTAGGGTCTCCTCTCCGCCGGGAGGGCATTGATTGATGCCGGCGCGGCCGGCGGCGATCGCCTCGGCGTAAGGACGACAACCCGCATAGCCGCACTGCCGGCACTGCGTTTGGGGCAGCAGTGCATCGATGGCATCGGCCGCCGGTGACGAAGCGCAGACTGTCACCCGATTACCTTGCGAGGATCGACATAATCGTGGCCGACATCCCGTGCCAGACTGGCATGCGTGACCTGGCCGCCGTGGACCTGCAGCCCGTCGCGCAAGCCGGGATTTTCCGCCATTGCCCGGCGCAGCCCTTTGCCGGCCAACTCCAGGACATAAGGCAGCGTGGCATTGGTGAGGGCGAGCGTTGCAGTGCGCGCCACCGCCGAAGGCATGTTCGGCACGCAGTAATGCACCACATTCTCCTCGATGTAGAGGGGCTCGGAATGCGAGGTGGGACGCGAAGTCTCGAAAATACCGCCCTGGTCTATGGCCACGTCGACGATGACCGAGCCCGGCCGCATTTGTTTCAGGTCGTCGCGGCGGATCAGTTTCGGCGCCAGCTGGCCCGGCAGCAACACGGCGCCGATCACGAGATCGGCATCGTGCACCAGCGGCGGGATCGATCGTGCGGTCGAAACCACGGTCTTGAGGCGGGCGCCGAAGATCTCCTCGAGGCGGGCCAGTCGATCAGCGCTGCGGCCAAGCAGAGTGACTTCAGCGCCCATGCCGATCGCAATGCGCGCGGCACCCACGCCAACTGAACCGCCCCCGATGATCGCCACTTTTGCCGGCGCTACGCCCGGCACGCCGCCGAGCAGCACGCCGCTGCCGCCATTGGCCATTTGCAGTGCCCATGCCCCGACCTGCGGCGCGAGCCGCCCGGCGATCCGGGACATCGGCGTGAGCAACGGCAGCGCGCCGCCGTCGGTCACGGTCTCATAGGCGACGCAACTGACCCTGCTGTCGAGCATGGCTTTGAGCAGCACCGGGTCCGGGGCAAGATGGTGATAGCAGAACAGGATTTGTCCGGCATGTACCAGGGAAAACTCGGAAGGCTGCAGTTCCTTGACCTTGACCACTATGTCACCGGCGTAGACTGCATGCGCATCCGCGGTGATCTCCGCGCCTGCGCTGCGGTAAAGCTCGTCCGCAAAACCGATTTTCAATCCCGCGCCGGACTGGACCCGGACCTGGTGGCCGGATGCGGCCAGCGCATGCACGCCCGCGGGCGTGACGCCGACGCGGTACTCGTGGTTCTTGATTTCCTTAGGGACCCCGATCAGCATGCACGCCTCCAACTAGAACGATGAACGATGAACGATGAACCTTGACCCTTGACCCTTGAACAGGCCGCTTACCGCTTACCGCTCACCGCTCACCGCTTACCGCATCGCTACACAACGTTTCCACACACTCGGCAACGAGCCGTGGGCCCCGGTAGACGAGCCCCGTGTAGAGCTGCACCAGGCTCGCGCCGGCGGCAATTTTCTGCGCGGCATCGGCGCCGCTCATGATGCCGCCGACGCCGATGATGGGCACGCTGCCGCCGAGCGCACTGCCGAGCTGTCGGACGATTGCGGTCGAGCGTTGCGTCAGCGGTGCGCCGCTCAGGCCGCCGGCCTCGGCGCCGTGCGGCATGCCCGCCACGCCGTCGCGTGCGAGGGTGGTATTGGTCGCGATCACGGCGTCGATGCCGTGTTTGCGCAGCAGTCCGGCAATGACGCCGACCTGCACGCCGTCGAGATCGGGGGCGATCTTGAGCGCGAGCGGCACGTATTTGCCGTGCTGGTCGGCGAGTTTTCGCTGTTCCGTTTTAAGGGCGGCCAGCAGGTTTTCGAGTTCCCCGGCTTCCTGCAACTGGCGCAGGTTTTTGGTGTTGGGCGACGAGATGTTGATCGTGACGTAGCTGGCCAGCGCATAGACTTTGCGCAGGCAGTGCAGGTAATCGTCGGCGGCGCGCTCGATCGGGGTGTCGAAATTTTTTCCGATATTGATGCCGAGCACGCCGCGATAATCGGCGCGCCGCACGTTGTCGATCAGGCGCTCGACACCGTCGTTGTTGAAACCCATGCGGTTGACCACCGCCTGAGCTTCACGGATGCGGAACAGGCGCGGGCGCGGGTTGCCGGGTTGGGGGCGCGGCGTGACGGTGCCGACCTCGATGAAGCCGAAGCCCAGCGCGGCGAGCGCGTCGATATATGCGCCGTTCTTGTCGAGACCCGCGGCAAGGCCGACCGGATTGGGAAAGGCTATGCCCATGACGCGGCGCGCGCAGGCCGCCGGCCGCGGCGCAGGCGCGCCCGCGAGCCCGGTCCGCCGCAGCGTCTGCAGCAGATCCAGCGTCAGATGGTGCGCGGTTTCGGCGTCCAGCGCGAACAGCAGCGGTCGCAGCAGCGAATATGACATGACGGTATTTTAACCGCTGCCGGCGTGACTGGATGTTGTCTGGAAAATCAAAAGAAGGCCCGCAAACCCAAACCCGAATAGACAGGATTCACATGATTATGCCGGGGTTTTGATCCCGGTAATCCTGTAAATCCTGTCCATTGCCTGTTTTTAGGATCGACTCGAGTCAGGGCCCGACCGGCTGCCAGCGGCCATCGATCAGTCCCTGCATCGGCTGGAACTGGACCTTGTAGGCCATTTTGCGGCTTTGGGCGATCCAGTAGCCGAGATAAAGATAAGGCAAGTCGAGCCGGCGGCACAGATCGATCTGCCACATGATGTTGAAAATGCCGAAACTTGCGCCGCTGATTTCAGGATCGAAGAAGGTGTAGACCGAGGACAGGCCGTCCTGCAACTCGTCGACGATGCTGACCATGCGCAATAACCCCTGTTCGCGGAATTCGATCAACCGCGAATCGACGTTGCTTTGCAGCAGGAAGTGACGGTACTGTTCCCGGCTGTCCTGGTCCATGCCGCCGCCGCTGTGACGGCGCGCCTGGTAGCTCAGATACAGCGCGTAATGCTCGGCGCTGTACTTGAGGTCGAGCACCCTGGCGGTGAGCGTGGCATGCTTTTTCCAGGCCCGGCGCTGGGCGCGGCTGGGTTGGTGCTCCTCGGCGAGGATACGCACCGGCACGCAGGCGCGGCAGTGGTCGCAGTACGGGCGGTAGGTGAAAGCGCCGCTGCGGCGGAAGCCGGCGCGCACCAGCTCGCTGTAGACCGGACCATCGATGAGATGACTGGGCGTGGCGACCTGCGAGCGCGCCATCCGGTCCGGCAGATAGCTGCACGGATAGGGCGCCGTCGCATAAAACTGCAGCACCGAAAGCGGAAACTCATTCAAATAAGTCATCGTCAAAGCGCCATTCGCCGACCGGTGCCGGATAGTTTACCAACTCCTGCAGCTTTCGCATAAATTCACTGCGCGGGATTTCGCGCGCGCCGAACGCGGCAAGGTGCGGCGTTTTCATCTGGCAGTCGATCATGCCGAAGCCCCAGCGCTCGATCTGGCGCACCAGATGCGCGAATGCGAGCTTCGAGGCGTCGGTGACGTACGTGAACATCGATTCGCCGTAGAACATGCGGCCGAGCGCGATGCCATAGAGGCCGCCGGCAAGTTCGCCGTCTACCCAGGTTTCCACCGAATGCGCGAGACCTTGTGCGTGCAGCGCGCAGTAGGCATTGACCATGTCGTCGGTGATCCAGGTGCCTCCCTGCCCGGGCCGCGGTTCGGCGCAGGCGCGCATCACCTGTTCGAAGCAAGTGTCGGCGCGGATTTCATAATCGTCGCGGCGCAGGCGTTTTTTCAGAGAACGGGTCAGACGCAATTCGGCGGGAAACAACGCCATGCGCGGATCCGGCGACCACCACAGCAGCGGCTGATCGTCGGAGTACCACGGAAAAATTCCCTGACGGTAAGCTTCGACCAGGCGTGCCGGCGACAGATCGGCGCCGGCGGCGAGCAGGCCGTTGGGCTCGGCGAGCGCCGTGGCTATGGGCGGAAAAGGCGTGTGGGAATCAAGCCAGGGAATCATTTGCCGCCATTGTACGGCGCATTTCTGGTAAAGCGGGAACGCAAAGGATTCATTTCAATACCCGCTTGACGGGTGCGCGAAGGATTCTTTTCAATATTTCCTTGAGGGGTGCACAGAGGATTATCTGCGCTGCTCGGCGGCTCTCATGGGTCCATGGGATTGACGTAGCAGCTAGGGGGGATATCGATGCGGCAAATTATCTTCAAGGCGTTTTCCTCATCCCTCATTAAATGAAATGTATCCTTTAGGGCCCTCCGCCCTCATCCCTCGGGCTTCCCTCACGCCTCTCGTCTCTCGCCCGGCGTCTCTCCCGCTCACTGCTTACCGCTCACGCCTCTTCGGCCCTCATTAAGTGAAACGTATCCTTTATTGCCTTCATCCTTCTTCTCAATACCCCCTCTTGCTTGATATACGCTCCTGGCGTATATTAAGCGTGTGTTTACCTTCATCGAACTGGAACCCTTCGCGCGGGCCCGGACACAATTGCTCGATGACGACGAGTTTTCCCGGCTGCAGCTGCATCTGATCGCGCAACCCGAGGCGGGCGACGTGATTCCAGGCTCGGACGGCTGCAGAAAGTTGCGGTGGGCGCTGGCCGGCCGCGGGAAACGCGGCGGTGCGCGTATCGTCTACTTCTTGCGGCTGCGGGCGGACGAGATTGTGCTGGTGACGATGTACGCGAAAAACGTGCGCGACAACATCGAGCCGAAACTTTTAAGAGAACTGAGGCGTGTCTATGAAAAAAACCGTACCGGCGCGTAAGCGCGTAATTAAGCGCGCAACCCAGCGCGATCTCAATGCCGAGCTTCTCAAGTCGATCGCGGACGTGAAGGCAGGCCGGTGGGCGCGCAAAACCGAGTTCACGCGGCGTGCCGACGGCAGCTGGCGCCGTCGTATCGTGCTATCCGACGGCACGGTGGAAAAAGACGAGATCGTTCCCGCCACCGATTGGGCGCTTGCCGCGCGGGCGGGCACCGGGCTTTCGCAGGCGCAGTTCGCGAAACTGATAGGCGTATCGTTGCGAACGCTTCAGGAATGGGAACAAGGGCGCAAGCGTCCTTCCGGGCCCGCTGCGGCGCTGTTGCGCATCGTCGCGCGCGATCCGGAGGTCGTTGGCGCGCTAAGCCGTTCTTAACTCTCCACTCTCCACTCACACTTAACCCCTCTCGTTTTTCGCCCGGTATGGGTAAAGGAAATTCATTTTGTCATCGCTAGTCGCGCCAACGATTGCGGCATTCGCCTTCGACAACACCTATGCCCGTGAACTGGAGGGGCTGTACGTGCCGTGGAAAGCGGCTGAGGCGCCGCAGCCCGCGCTGGTCAAACTCAACCGCGAACTGGCCGAAGAACTGGGGCTGGCTGCGGAAGCGCTGGATGCCGCTGCAGGCGCGCTGATATTCTCCGGCAATCACACACCGCCGGGCGCCGCGACCATTGCCCTGGCCTACGCCGGCCACCAATTCGGCGGCTTCTCGCCGCAATTGGGGGACGGGCGCGCCTTGTTGCTCGGCGAAGTCATCGACAAGCACGGCCAGCGCCGCGACATCGCGTTCAAGGGTTCCGGCCGCACGCCGTTTTCGCGCGGCGGGGACGGCAAGGCGGCGCTGGGTCCGGTCCTGCGCGAGTACCTGATCGGCGAGGCGATGCACGCGCTGGGCATTCCGACCACGCGCGCGCTGGCCGCGGTGACCACGGGTGAGGTCGTCCGGCGCGAGCGCGATCTGCCCGGCGCCGTGCTGACCCGCGTGGCGGCGAGCCACATCCGCGTCGGCACGTTCCAGTTCGTCTCGGCGAGCAGTGACGAAGCGCTGCTGCGCCGGCTGGCCGACTACGTGATCAAGCGCCATTATCCGGAGCTCGACGGACAGGCCGCGCCTTATCTCGGTCTGCTGCAGGCGGTGTGCGAACGGCAGGCCGCGCTGATCGCGCGCTGGATGCTGGTGGGTTTCATCCACGGCGTGATGAACACCGACAACATGACGCTCTCCGGCGAAACCATCGACTACGGCCCCTGCGCGTTCATGGATCGTTACGACCCGGCGACGGTCTTCAGCTCGATCGATGAGCGCGGACGTTACGCCTATGTGAATCAGCCGCTGATCGCCGGCTGGAACCTGACGCGGCTGGCGGAGGCCCTGCTGCCGCTGCTGGGCGAGGACCAGGATCGCGCGGTCGCGCAGGCGCTGGAAGTGCTGGGCACTTTCCAGGACAGGTATCAGCACCATTGGCTGCAAGGCATGCGGCAAAAGCTGGGACTGGCGCGCGCAGCGGCCGATGACCTGGCGCTGGCGACTGATTTTCTGGCGACGATGCAAGGGCAGGGCGTCGACTACACGCAGGCGTTTCGTCGCCTGGCGGACGCGGCAGCCCGCAGCGACCCCGCTGCCGATGCGGGACTGCGCAAGTTGTATGCCGACGACGCGGCACTCCATGCCTGGCTGCCGCGCTGGCGCTCGCGCCTGCAGAGCGAACCGGGTGAACCTGCGCAGCGCGCGCGGGCCATGCGCGCCGTCAATCCGGTTTACATCCCGCGCAACCATAAAGTCGAAGAGGCGCTGGACGCCGCGGTCGAGCGCGGCGACTACGCGCCTTTTGAAAAACTGCTCGCCGTGCTGCAGCGGCCTTTCGACGAGCTGCAGGATCTGGCGGCCTATGCAGAACCTGCGCCGGCGCATGAATCCGCCCGTTACCAGACGTTTTGCGGGACTTGACGACAACAGTCGCGGAATCAGACGGAGCTTTGGGGGGGGGTAATGCACATCACCCTCATCCTTCATTAAATGAAACGTATCCTTTAGGGCCCTCATCCCTTTCTTGTGGCCGGGGGCAGCCCGGCGGCTGGTCACCTTTTCTTGCGCGGCCAAGTAAAGGTAACCGAAAAGAAGGCCGCCCAAGTTCGCCGCCCCCGCTTTTTGCGGGAGTCCCCTGCGCTGCTCGACCAGCCCGGCGGCCTGCGCAACTCGCGCACCGTCTACGCGATTGCTTATTGACTAGGCGTGATGACTCGGTGGAGATGGTTAAGAACGCATGGCTCGCCCAGTGCTCGACCGAAACCCCGGGCTGGTCTGCGCTGCTCGGCGGCGCACATGGGTCCACAGAATCAAGGTAGCAGCTAGGGGAAAGGTGGGCGCAGTAAATTAGGATTCAAATCGAGCGGTAGTTACGAAACCGCTCACCGCTTACGGCTCTCGCCTCACGATTCACCAATCACTCAATCACCAGGCTTCGGCGACCAGCCATAGGCCTTGGCGCAGG
>CAYIRZ010000016.1:0-19575 GCA_964365845.1 uncultured Streptomycetaceae bacterium | reverse complement strand
GTCGCGTTCGCGCCGGTTTCTGGGCAATCTGCTGGGGCCTGCGCTCTATACGCTGATAGAAGTCGCAATGGAGGGGCTGCAATTCTTTGCCTCGCCCAATCACCTTGCCTACTGGGGATTCGCGGCAGCAATTGGCCTGTTGCAGTCGGCCCGCCCGCTTATGCCGTCCCCGCTGCGCGCACTGGTGCAGGTTGCCGAAGACGTGGTGCGGGCCGGCATATTGCTCGCGATGTATGCCATATTCGAGAGCGCGACATCCGTGGTTTCACGGCGTGGAGCGAATCGCGCTCGCCCGAAGAGGTGGTGGAAATGCTGAATCGTTACTATCATGCCGCGGAAACCACGTTAGCCAGCTCGCCGGTGGTGAAGTCCAAGTTCACCGCAGACGAGATGATGGCCGTATTTGCCGACCCGGCCGATGCTATCCTCGTGGCGCGCAGGCTGCGGCACGAGATCAGCGGGTTGCTCTCCGGGCAGGGACTCGGCGCCGGCATTGCGCTCCATTGCGGGCCGCTGGTCGAGGGGTTGCTGGGAAGCATGGGCGTCAAGTTCTACGATGTGATCGGAGACACCGTGAATACCGCGAAACGCATCGAAGGCGCGGCGGCGAGCGGAGAATTGCTGATTTCTTCCGCGGTCGCCCCGGCCCTGGGGGCGGACTTGCGGCTGGGCCCGAAGCGCCTCATTACGGTAAAAGGCAAGGAAGCGCCGGTCGAAGTTTATCCGCTGCTGGACTAGGAAACTGGAAAAACCTGCGATGCAAAATGCGGAAATACTAATGCGCGAGGCGCTGGAACTGGCGCGCGCTGCATGGGCGGCGGGGGAGGTGCCGGTGGGTGCAGTCGTCGTCAAGGACGGCGTCATCATAGGACGCGGCTATAACCAGCCGATTTCGCGCCATGACCCTACTGCCCATGCCGAGATCATGGCAATGCGCGATGCTGCGCAGCATCTCGGTAATTACCGGCTTACCGGTTGTGAACTCTTCGTGACGCTGGAGCCGTGTGCGATGTGTGCTGGCGCCATCATGCACGCCCGCATCGCCCATGTCCTTTATGCGGCGCCCGACCCCAAGACAGGGGCCGGTGGCAGCGTGATCGACCTCTTTTCCGAAGCCAGACTCAACCATCACACCCGGGTTACCAGTGGAATCCTGGCCAATGATGCTGCGCAATTGCTGCAGCAATTTTTTGCTGAACGCCGGAGTAACAGCTAATGTCTTGAATCGACCTCGGTATATACTTTCAACCTACTGATTTATTTACAAATAATATAGTATTTAACAGCAGGGCCTGGCAATGGTGCCCAAATAGGCGAAATGGCGATTTTATGCTGCACCTTGGCCGCGACCGTTGCTGCAGCAAGATTATCGGGCACCGTATTGAAGGGGAATTCAGGCTATAGTTATAATTAATAATTTATACAATATGTTATAATAACTAATTAAAGTTAATTATATGTTTTTAATTGACGTTTCTACGCTATCCTTCACGTTTATCGTCGCAAATACCCCCAATAAATAGTAGTACTCCGGAAATCAAACCATAGAAATTGTGTTATTTATATAAGCGTTATTGTGCAGTGCGAAAAAATCAGTTAAATTGTGCACCGCAACTGCCGTTGTTATTCCATGAATATACGATGAAAGGCGATACATGAGGCTAGAGGACAAGGTGGCGATCATTACCGGTGCCGGCCGCGGGATAGGGCAGGCGACTGCCGTCAAATTTGCCCGGGAAGGCGCCAAGGTCGTGGTTTGCGACCTGACCCCGGAATCCGTGGAAGAAACCCTCATGCTGTGCAAGGAAACCCGCGGCGAGGCCATGGGCTATGCGGCCGACGTTCGCGACATGAATTCGCTCAAGGGCATGGTCGATGCGACTCTGGCCAAGTGGGGGCGAGTGGACTGCCTGGTCAACAATGCCGGCATCGTTTCCGATGCGCAGCTCAAGAATATGACCGAGGACCAGTTCGACAATGTCATCGAGATCAACCTCAAGGGCGTCTTCAACTGCACCAAGGCGGTGGTGGACACCATGCTGGCCCAGCAGTCGGGCGTGATCCTCAATTCCTCTTCCATCGTCGGCCTTTACGGCAATTTCGGCCAGACCAATTACGCTGCGAGCAAATTCGGCGTCATCGGCATGGTCAAGACCTGGGCGCGCGAACTCGGCCGCAAGGGCATCCGCGCCAACGCCGTGTGTCCGGGCTACATCGCCACCAGCATCCTGGGCTCCATTCCTGAAAAAGTGCTTAACGCCCTGGAAGAAAAGGTGCCGATGGGACGCCTCGGCAGGCCTGAGGAAATCGCCAATACCTTCGCGTTTCTGGCTTCCGACGAAGCCAGCTATATTAACGGCGCGGTCATAGAAGTCAGCGGCGGGCTGGTTATCTAGCAGTCTGTCGGGCTTTTGGCCCGACAGACTAATATGAAAGGCGTGAAGAACAAGCTCTGAGGTAGAGCATTCATGATTCAGTGCTTTTCATTTTAGGAGTTTGTCGAACCCAAGTCCGACAAACTCCTGAGCGCTCAGCCCCGAAACAGTCCCGCTATTTTTTCCCGATCGGGGGCGAGTACCACCCCCCGTTCCGTAATCAATCCCGAAACCAGCTCTGCCGGTGTCACATCGAACACCGGGTTCCTGACCTTCACGCCTGCCGGCGCCCAGCGCTGGTCGCGGTAACCGGTCACTTCTTCCGGCGCGCGTTCCTCGATCGGAATCCCGGCGCCCGAGGCGATTTTGAGATCTATGGTCGACAGCGGGCACGCGACATAAAACGGAATAGCGTGGCGCCGCGCCAGCACTGCCACGCTGTAGGTGCCGATCTTGTTGGCGACATCGCCGTTGGCCGCGACACGGTCGGCGCCGACGATCACCGCATCGACCTCGCCGCGGCTCATCAGAAAACCGGCGGCGTTATCCGCGATCAGCGTGACCGGGATGTCGTCCTGCAGCAGTTCCCACGCCGTCAGGCGCGCGCCCTGCAGGAAGGGGCGCGTTTCGTCGGCGATCACGCTGATTTTCTTGCCCGATTCCACGGCGGAGCGGATGACGCCCAGGGCGGTGCCGTGGCCGGCGGTAGCTAGCGCGCCCGCATTGCAGTGGGTCAGCACGCGCGCGCCGTCTTTCAGCAGTTCGCTGCCGAAAGCACCCATCGCCCGATTGATGCGGATGTCTTCGGTCAGCACTGCATGCGCTTCGGCGAGCAGTCTGTCTGCTATCTCACCAACGGCACGACTCATGACGCTCTCCCACACAGTCTGCATGCGCTTCAACGCCCAAGACAGGTTGACCGCCGTCGGCCGGCTCGCGGCCAGCACGTCGACCGCCTTGCTTATGGCAGCGGCGAACTCCTCACGACCGGCCGAACGCTGCCGCAGCGCTTCCAGCGCAACGCCATAAGCCGCCGCGCAACCAATGGCGGGCGCACCGCGCACCACCATTAACCGAATGCCTTCGGCGACAGCCGCCGCCGAGTCGTAGCCGATGTATTGAAACCGCGCCGGCAGAACGCGCTGATCGATCATCTCCAGATGGCCATCCCGCCACCGCAGGGTCTCGATCTTTTGGCGCTGGCTGCTATTCGTCATCGTCAGTCGCCCTTGAACTCGCACAGCGCAAAAACCTTCTGGCCCATTTTTTCGAGCCGCTGGTGGCCACCGAGATCGGGCAGGTCGATGACAAAGCAGCATTCGACGATCTTGCCGCCTATACTTTCAATCAACTTGACAGCCGCTTCGGCGGTGCCGCCGGTGGCGATCAGATCGTCCACCAGCAACACGCGCTCCCCTTTTGCCACGGCATCCACATGCATCTCGATGCGATCGGTACCGTATTCGAGTTCGTAGTCGTGGCCTATGGTTTCAGCCGGCAGCTTGCCCTTCTTGCGGATCGGAACAAAGCCCACGCCCAATTGGAAAGCCAGTGCCGCGCCAATGATGAAGCCGCGCGACTCTATGCCCGCCACCTTGTCGATCCGGACGCCGGTATAGCGGTTGACGCACTCGTTGATAGTGACGCGGAAACCCACCGGGTCTTTCAGCAGAGTCGTGATGTCCCGAAACATCACGCCTTGTTTGGGATAATGGGGGACAGTGCGAATGCGTGACTTGATCGGCATAAAATTGCTCCGGAGAAATTAACGGGGATTGAGAAGCCGGCCGGCCACCGCATCTAGGCGCTCGACCATCTCCGGGTCGCGTGCGTCGGGCGCCGTGATCAGCGCATGTTCGAGCGCAGAGCGGCAACCGCAGGCGGCAGCTTTGGCGTCGCCGCGCAGGCGCGGCGCCACTTTCTTCACCAAGTTGCGGGCATTGTCGGCATTGGCGAGCAGCACCTTGATGATCGCATCGACGGTCACGTCGTCGTGGTTCGGATGCCAGCAATCGTAATCGGTCACCATCGCTACTGTGGCATAGCAAAGCTCCGCCTCTCGCGCCAGCTTGGCCTCGGGCATGTTGGTCATGCCGATCACGTCGCAGTTCCAGTTCCGGTAAAGCTCGGACTCGGCAAGGCTCGAAAACTGCGGCCCTTCCATCACCAGATAGGTGCCGCCGCGCGCCGCCTCGATGCCGGCCTCCCGCGCTGCTGCCTCGATATGGTCACCCAGTCGGCTGCACACCGGGTGCGCCATCGACACGTGCGCCACCAGGCCGGTGCCGAAAAAGCTCTTCACGCGGGCAAAGCTGCGGTCGATGAACTGATCGACGATGACGAACATGCCGGGCCGCAGATTCTCCCGTAGCGATCCCACCGCGCTGACCGAGATCACGTCGGTAGCGCCGGCGCGCTTGAGAACGTCGATGTTGGCGCGGAAGTTGATCTCGGACGGTGGAATCCGGTGCCCCCGGCCGTGCCGCGGCAGGAATGCCATCCGTTGTCCGTTCAGTTCGCCGAACAGAAGTTCGTCCGAGGCCTCACCGAAAGGCGACTGCACACGCTCCCAGCGCTTGTTAGTCAGCCCCTCGATGTCGTATACACCGCTGCCGCCGATGATGCCGAGAACCACCCGTTGGTTACCGTCTATCATAGTGTGCAACCTCCAAAAGATAGATCGAAATTGCCATCTCGGGCTGTCGTCAGATCACCCGCTCGTTGCCGCCGTCGACGGGGACTTGTGCGCCCGTGGTCTTGGCGAACAAGGAACCGCACATTTCGGCGGCGAGTTCCGCGACGTCGCGGCTGGTGACCTCGACATTGAGCACATTTTTTTTCTTGTAGGCGTCGACCGACACGCCGTAATGCGCGGCGCGCGAGGCCAGCACCTCCTCGGTCCAGATGCCGGTGTCGAATACCGCGTTCGGGTGCAGTACGTTGACGCGGATGCCGTCGGCGCCCCATTCGAGCGCGGCAACGCGCGCCAGCTGGTTGAGCGCGGCCTTGGATGCGGAATAGGCCGCGGCGCCCGGGCCCGGCGCCGGCACGTTTTTGGAGCCGATGACCACCAGGCGCCCGGCGCGCGGCGCGAGCTTGAGCAGGGGATGGCATTCGCGCATCAGGATCAGATTGGCATCGAGATTGATCTGCATGGTTCTGCGCCAATCATCGCTTTTCAGCGCCGCGATGGCCGTGCCGCCGGGGAACACGCCCGCGTTGAGGATCAGTATGTCGAGCCCGCCGAACGCCCGGGTTGCGGCCTCGAGCGCGGCCATGATGGCTTCTTCTGCAGTCACGTCGCAGCGGATGCCGAGAAAATCCGCGCGCCGGTACAGGCTTTCAATCGCCGGGTTGATATCGAGTCCGACCACGGCCGCGCCGCGGGCCAGCAGCGAGTCTACGCAGGCCTTGCCGATTCCGGAGGCCGCGCCGGTCACCAGCGCCGTTTCGCCGCTGAATACCGGCGGCTTGCCGCTTTTCCTGAGCTTGGCCTGTTCCAGGTCCCAGTATTCCACATCGAAAATGTCCTTCTCCGGCAGCGCCCGGTAACCCCCGAGCAGAGTGGAGCGCTCGATCACGTTCATCGTGTGCGCGTAAATGTCGGCAACGATCGCCGCATCTTTTGCGGAGCGGCCCAGCGTGCACAAGCCCAATTCCGGATCGAGGACGATGCGCGGCGCCGCATCGAGCATGGTCCGGGGTTCCTGGGCGGACAGCGCGTGCCGGTTGAAGTAATCGCGGTAGGCTTGCGCGTAGGCATCGACGTTGCCGCCGGCCAGCGGCAGGCGTTTGGTGCGCAGGGCATGATCGGGGGTCGCCGGCCCTTGCTGGGAGATTCTGTTCACATCGCTGCGGTTGGCAAATGCAATGCTGCGTGCATCCTGGTGGACCTGCATGATCATGGGAAAACCCGCCACCCTCGAAATTTCCTGGCGCAGTCTGGCGGCCCTGGCGCGCACTGGCTGATCAGGGAGCGCCGCCTGCTGCCGGCCGGACAGCTCCCACGACTGGTGTCCGGCCAGATAATCCTCGGCCATCTGCACCAGTTCGATCATCCTGTCGTAGGACAGTCTTGCCGTGTCGCCGAACGAAAATATGCCGTGGTTCATCAGCACCATGCCGATGGTCCCGGCTTTGGCTTCAGCGGGAAACCTCGCCGCGCACAAGCGGGCGAGATCGAAGCCGGGCATCACATACGGGATCACCACCACTTTGTCGCCGTAGATCTCGCGTATGCGCTCTTCACCGCCGGCGGTGTTGGTCACGGCGAGCACGGCATCGGCGTGGGTGTGATCCACGTATTTGTGGGGGAGAATCGCGTGCAGGATGGTCTCGACCGAGGGCGCGGGCGCCGACGAGCGCGTCATGTGGGTCAGCAGTTCATTGACCATCTGCGGGTCGCTCAAGGCATCGAGCCGCGCCAGCTTCAGCAAATGCGCCATGCGCACCGGGGAGAATCCGGCCTCCTCGATAAATTCGAGATCCCAACCGCTGCCTTTGACGTAGAGGATGTCCTCTTCCCCGCCGACGAGGTTGCGTTCCCGGATTTTTACGGAAGTATTGCCGCCGCCGTGCAACACTAGGGAGGGGTCGCGTCCCAGCAGCCGCGAGGTGTAAACCCGCAGCCCCAGCTCGCCCTTGAAGCCGGCGGCCTCGGCGTCGTTCCAGAGATTCTCCATGTTCCCGTCCAGTATGCCTTATCGCCGTGTCCGCGCGCCTTGAACGGCGGGATGACCGTCCGATCGAACGCGCGCAGTTACTGAGAATGCCGCCAAATAGTGCGTAATTGTAGGTCGGCAATCCTTTGCCGACGCACTGGCTACGCGGCGGGAAGGGATTCCCGCCCTACGATACACGCATTATTTCGTGGCCGGATCAGTAATATGGCGTCCGCTTTAACCACGATTATAATTGATGACCATGCCGACACCGCATTCTTTCATCGTCCGGTCCGTCAACTGGAAGGCCGGCCATGATGCGCTTCACGCCGTGCGCCGCGCCGTATTCATCGAGGAGCAGCAGGTGCCGGAGGAGCTGGAATGGGACGATATCGATGAGCGCTGCCACCACGTGCTTGCGATGAGCACCGACGGCGTGCCGATCGGCACCGGGCGCCTGCTGCCGGACGGGCACATCGGCCGCATGGCGGTCCTCAGGGAATGGCGTGGCAAAGGCGTGGGCAGCGCGATACTGAGGGCGCTGCTCGAACTCGCGCGCAAGGACGGTTTTCGGACGATCAGGCTGAATGCGCAGGTTCACGCGGCAGGTTTCTATGCCCAGCATGGCTTTACCATCATCGGCGAAGAATTCATGGAGGCCGGCATTCCGCACCGGGAAATGCAGATAAGGTTGTGAACCCCAAGAACATTAGCCACAGAGAATTCTTTTTAATACCTTCTTTTTAACACCCGCTCGACGGGTGCGCTTGACGGGTACACAGAGGATTCCTTTCAATACCTTCCTTTCAATACCCGCTTGACGGGTACGCTTGACGGGTACACCGAGGAAAAGCAAATAACGAAACATGATTTATTTTAGGAGTTTGTCGGGGGTAAGACCGACAAACTCCTAAGGGCATCGAGCCGAAACTGGCGGGAGACCTCGCCGAGCGGCTTGCCGCCAACGCCGAAACTGCGTTCGATGAAGCGCGCGCCGCCGTCGCGGTCCACCAGTATCACGGTAGACGCGCGAGTGCCATAGCGCTCGCCGCGGATGAAAACGGCGGACAACTCGCGCTCGCGCTGCAAACCCACCCCGGTATCGGGCAGCTCGTGATCGGAGGCTTCGTTGCGGTCGGCGAGAAGTTCGAACAATCCCGCGGTCAACTCGGTTTCGTCCGCGCCAAGCAGTGCTTCCATGGCCTCCCTGCTGCGCCTGATCTTGGGCCACGGGGTATTGAGCAGGTGATTGCTCAGGCCGTGCACGCCCGGCGTTATTTTTTCAACGCCCGCGCCTCGGTTCGACAGCCAGTACAGCGCTTCGAGATCGCCCGCGATCAGGATGAAGCCGCCGTAGCGGGCGCCGTGCGGCTGTACCTGCTCGAGATAGGTTCTGGCGTCTCTACTGCCGGTCAGGAAAGCGCTGACCAGTTCGCCGCGCGAGCACGGGGCCGGCTCTTGCGGCTGGCCGTCGCGGTAATTGGTCACCGCCGCGACCTTGCCGGAAAGCGTGAGTCCCAGCCACGAACCGCCCTTGTCGAGATCGCGCCCGCCGTAAACATTCGGGTGATCGTCCCAGAATGCCGTTGGCGCAGCCGGGCGCGCATAGGCTTCGTCGCGGTTGGCGGCAAGGATCAGCGGATAGTCGCGGTGCGCCTTGTGGGCCAGCAGGATGATGCACATACGTCGGTGAATAGTAATTCGTGATGGGTGAAGAGTTATGCCGTAAGTCGTACCCCTCAAGGGGGTATTGAAAAGAATGAGCGGTAAGCAGTAAGCGGTAAGCGGATTAAACCAGTCTGTTATTCGTTCGTCGCCGCTATTCGCTGTACGTGGTTCGCCCTTACTGCTAACCGCTTACTGCTAGCCGCTTACCGCTTACCCATTCTTAAAGCATTCAGTGTGGCGGCCTGAATCGGGTTGCAAATAAGCCAGCACGCCTATCCTGGCTGCCGCGTGAGCCAGCCCCAGCTCGAATGCCTCCGCGTCGATCACGTTCTCGTAGATTTCCATCCACAGCAGCGGCTCGCCGCGCTTTTTCAGCATCCGCCCGGCAACGCCCGTGGCGTCCTTCACGGCCGCAAGCAGTTCCTTGATTTTCTGCTCGCATGCGTCTGCCTGGTCGGGTTCGACGCGGTAGTAGATGTAGTAGGAATAAGCCATGAGTTGGTCGCAAAAAACGTAGCGTGAGCAGCGAGCGGTAAGCCGTAAGCGGTTAGCAGTAAGGGCGAAAATCACGAACAACGAACCACGAATCACGAACAACGAATAGCGGCGCCCCGCGAATTATACCTCGTACGGCAGTGACAGGAATTCCAGCGCCGGGCCATCGGGCGCCTTCCAGTGTATGCCCCCGGCCCCGGCACTGACGCTGCCCAACTGGATCACCGCGAGCGCATCGTGCCCGCCTTCCGGCGATGCAGTGGCGTTGACGATCATGCCGCTAGCCTGCTCGCCCATGTCAGCGCTGTAGAGCTTGTCGCCGGGCTGCGGCGCAGTGCCGGCGGCGATGTTGGCAAGAAACATGCGCTGCTTGAGCCGGCCGAGGAAATGCATGCGCGCCACGATCTCCTGGCCGGGATAGCAGCCCTTGTTGAAACTCACCGCGCCGATGGCATCGAAGTTGACCATCTGCGGCACGAATTCCTCCTGCGTCGCGGGCGTGATCACCGCAATGCCCGCCCGGATATCGAGCCAGTCCCAATATTCCGGCCCGGCGGATTCGGCATTCGCCGCGAGCGATTCGCGGATCGCAGCCGCTTTTTCGTGCGGCACGACGACCTCGAAACGGTCAACCGGCAGCCGGAGGATCGTTATGCCGTCGCGATGCATCACCTCATGCGCAGCGCGTGGAATCTCGCCGAACAACGTCTTCAGCTTTGTTGTGGCGTCTGCGCCGGCAATGCCAAAGCAGGTGAATTCAGCACCGGCATCGCGCGCTTTCACTTTGGAGCGCAGGATATACATCGACAGCCGCTTCTGAATCGGCTCGCGCAACGCGGCGGGCAATTGCAGGAAATATCCCTGCTCGCTGCGCCATAGCAGAAAGCTCGCCAGCAGACGTCCCTTGGGCGTGCAGTAGCCGCTGTACTGGCTACGGTTGAGCGTCAGGGCATTGACGTCGCTGGTGAGCTGGGTGTGCAGAAAAGCCTGCGTGTCCTCGCCGCTGAGGGCGATCAGGCCGTATTGTGACAAGTCTGATGTGATCATTCTTTTGCTGGCTTTATCTTGCTGATCGTAACAACCTATATTTTGCCAAGAACGGCGCTCTGTTCAGCAGCATAAGTTTACCCGCAAATCGGTCGGCTGGAGGTATACTTAAGCGGGTATTGCCGCAAAAGTGAAAACATGCATTCGCGCTACAGAAAAATAATTCTATTCGCAATTTTGGGCAGTGTTGTCGCGCTGGTTTTTCTCGACCCCATAAGCGAGAAAAATGTCAGTTCTCCGTCATCGCCTGTTTCGTCGCGCCCGCAGGGTTTAAACGAAGTGACCGGCAGTCAGGAAAGCGCGAAGGCCGAATCACGGACGCGGGGTCTGACATTGCCGGAGCACCGGACATTGAGCGAGACGCGTTCGGAACTCTTCGGGTCCCAGTCCTGGCAACCGCCACCGCCGAAGATCATCGCGGCGCCCGTGGTGCCGACTGCGCCGCCGCTGCCGTACCGATTTGCCGGGAAACTCCTGCAGGAGGGCCGGCTGCAGGTGTTTCTGGCCAAGGGCGATGCTGCCATTCCCATCAAGCAGGGTGAAATCCTCGATGGCACTTATCGCGTCGAATCCATCGGCGAGGACAAGATTACGCTGGTCTATCTGCCGCTGGGACACAAGGAAAGCATCTCGGTCAGTTCTTCATTGCAGACCGCGGGTGCCGGCGTAATGGGGGCCGGTACGACTGCGCCCGCCGGCGGAACTAGGGCGGGGCTGGGGACCATCCCCATCGGTTCCGTGATTGCTTCCGCTGCGGACGTTTCATCGGCTCCGCGCCGGGAGGGTGCGGCAGCGGGTGCTTCCGACCGGAAAGCAGAGAGCAAACCCGCCCAGCTTCTCTGGGAAGGACCGCAACACGTCAAGCTGGGAACCCAGTTTTCGGTGGCGCTGCGCGTGACATCTGAGCAGCCGGTGCGCGCGTCGCCGATGCAGTTCAAATTCGATCCGAGCCTGCTTGAGACGGTTGCGGTCAAGCCGGGCCGTTACTTCGGTCAAGGTGATCGCAACTTCAGCTATCGCGTCAATCCGGACGGAACGATTTTTGTCGGCGCTTCCAATCCGGGTCCCGTATCCGCTTCCGATGCGGAATTCCTGGTGCTGACGTTCAAACCGCTGAAGACCGCATCGATAGCGGAACTGTCCATCGCATCTCTGAACCTCCAGGGTACTTCAGGCCGATCGATCGCGTTCGATCAGCTTACGGTGTTCAAGACCGCCATCACGCCTTGACTGGCGTCGCAGCAAGATTACACGCTCAGGAACGGTCAACAATTTCCAATCGATGAAATTCTCGTGTGACTTATTACACGAGACGTGGATCGGCTGCCTAAAAAATAGGCGGTAATTCTGACGTGTTTTCAAGTGATTGTAGAAAACCTAACAAAACAGGAGATTTTTCAGCCAAGGATTTTCTTGACAAGAAGATCGGGCAGGCACAAGGATATGCGCAAAGCATATTGATCCGGGCCGCATAGCATTGATCAAAATGTGGTGATCGCAAAAGTAAAAGGGGCTACGCTCGATTAATTAAAACTCCAATAGCGGCAAAGTTGGTGCTAAGTAAGTTTCTCTGGGGAGGTAGGCGCAATGTTCGCGGCGTTCTACAAGAAATATCATTTACTAGTCGCACGAGACATCATGTTTATCATGCTTGTTTTGTCGGCTGCTATTTTTTCGAATACCTCGAACGCAGTAACCTATGACCCTGGTCCCGGATACCCGGCGATTAGTTGTTCTAACGCAAGTGTGAATACGCGTGGCCCGGGCGACATCTGGCGTTGTATCGTTACGCCGACGGGCGGCCTTCATATCTTTTTATCCACATTTCATCGCAATGGCTCCGGACCGTGCGGACTCGAATGGGGCACTCCCGCTCCCGGCTGGCAAAGTGCCGGCGCATATTTCAATCATCCTTGTGGCGCAAACTTGGCTTTATACGTGCTGCAATTACCCTGTTCCTTCGGAGGCACATATACGTCTGAAGGTTTATGCGCCGGTGCCCCATCTTGCCCACCGGGCCAGCAACTCGACGGCCAAGGCATATGTCAGGTCCCAAACACCTTAAAAAACGTCGGCACTTGTGATACCTGTGTTGCCAATCCGATCAATCCTGCGATTGGCAATAAATTCCAGCGCGAAGTCGACTACACCGGTCAAGGTGCGTTCCCGCTACAGTTTTCCCGTTTCTACAACAGTGACCCGAGACAACTCAGCACATCATTCGCCCCCGCCACATTGAACAACCGCATTGGTCTTCTATGGCGCGGCCACTACGATCGCTTTATCAAGCTTAACGGTACTACTGGCACGGTTTACCGTCAGGATGGCAAAGCCTTTACGTTCAATCTTGTCGGCGGTCTCTGGACACCGCCTGCTGACATCTCTGACCAGCTACAGCAACTGACTGACGGCGGCGGCAATCCTGCTGGCTGGAAGTACACCACCGCGACCGGTGATATGGTTGAGACTTACGATACCAGTGGCAAGTTGATTTCTGTCGCCAACCGAGAAGGATTAACCCATACGCTGGCCTATGACGCTCAGTCGCGACTCAGCACCGTCACTGATACGTTCGGCCGGACGCTGACGTTCACCTATGATGGATCAAATCGCGTCGCTACCATGACCGATCCACAGGGCGGGGTTTATCAATATGGGTACGATATTAAGAATAACCTCATTTCTGTAGCACACCCCGATACCACTGTACGTAGATATCACTACGAACACGCGCTACCAAACGCACTCACCGGTATCACCGACGAGAACAGTGCGCGTTTCTCTACATGGAACTATACTATCTCGGGATATGCAACTTCCTCGACACATCCAGGCGGCGCCAACCAAACAACCGTCAGCTATGGTAATGGTGCGACAGTAACTGATGCTTTGGGCGCCGTTCGAACCTATAACTTCGGCTTTGCTCTGGACGTTGCCAAAAATACTGGTGTTGCCCAACCGGCTGGAAGTGGCACGGGCACTGCGTCCGACAGGCGCACCTACGACGCCAACGGCAACGTCGCCTCACGGACGGATTTTAACGGCAACCGCACCAGCTATACCTACGACCTGGCGCGCAACCTCGAGACCTCGCGCACCGAAGGACTAACGAGCAGCGGGGCGAGCACCGCTGCGACCCGCACCGTCACCACCGAATGGCACCCGAGCTATCGGTTGCCCACGCGCATCGCCGAGCCGTTCCGCATCACCGCCATGGTATATGGCAATCCAACCGATCCGGTGGGCACGCGCGGCAGCCTGCTGAGTAAAACGATGCAAGCCACCACGGATGCCACCGGCGCGGCCGGCCTGGGCGCGCCGCTTAGCGGCACGCCGCGCACCTGGACCTACACTTATAACGCGAACGGTTCCGTGCTGACGCTGGACGGCCCACGCACCGACGTGCCGGACGTGACGAACTACACCTACTACGCCAACGATGCCGCGTGTTCCGGGGCCAGCCCACTCGGCTGCCGCGGCCAGGTGGCAAGCATCACCAACGCCGCCGGCCACGTGACGAGCATTCCCGACTACAACGCCCACGGCCAGCCGCTCGCCATCGTCGATCCCAACGGCCTCACGACGACGCTCACCTACGATGCCCGCCAGCGCCTGACTTCGCGCAGTGTCGGCGGTGAGATGACGAGTTACACCTATGACGGCGTAGGGCAGTTGACGCGCGTGACCCTGCCCGATGGCAGCCTCCTCGCCTACACCTACGACGCCGCGCACCGCCTGACGGGCATCAGCGACAACCTCGGCAACCGCATCGCCTATACCCTGGACGCCATGGGCAACCGTACCCAGGAGCAGGTGCTTGATCCTGCCAGCCAGCTGGCCCAGACCCGCTCGCGCGTTTATAACAGCTTGAACCGTCTGACCCAGGAGATCGGCGCGCAAAGCCAGACCACGGCCTATAGCTACGACAACCAGGGCAACGTGACTGCGATCGACGGCCCGCTGGCGGGCACGGTTGATGTTACCACCAACGCCTACGATGCGCTCAACCGCCTGACCCGCGTCACCGATCCCAACGCCGGCCAGGTCAACTACGGCTACAACGGCCTCGATCAACTGACTTCGGTGACCGATCCGCGCAGCCTCGTGACGAGCTACAGCTACGACGGGCTGAACAACCTGAACCAGCAGCAAAGTCCCGACACCGGTGCTACGACCAATACCTACAACGCGGCGGGCAATCTGCTGACCCAGACCGATGCCAAGGGCCAGACCACCGCCTATACCTACGACGCCTTGAACCGGGTCACTAGCATCACCTACCAGGGCGGTGTCACCCACGGCTACCAGTACGACCAGGGCGCCAACGGGCTAGGCCGGTTAACGCAAATCACCGAGCCCAACAGCACCACCCAGTATGCCTACGACCCGAAGGGGCGGCTCATCACCGAAACCCGGACGATCAATGCCGTCGTCTATGTCACGAACTACAGCTACGACAGCGCGGGACGGCTCACCGGCATGACCTATCCCAGTGGGCGGCAAGTCGCCTACACCCTGGATAGCCTGGGCCGGGTGAGCCAGATCACCACCACCAAGGGCACGGCCACTCAAACCGTCGTCTCCAGTGTCGCCTACCGGCCCTTCGGCCCGAGCCAGGGCTTCACCTTCGGCAACGGCCAGACCTATACCCGCGGCTTTGATCAAGACGGGCGTATTGCGAGCTACACCCTGGGCAATCAGAGCCTCGCCGTGGGCTACGACGCGGCGAGCCGCGTAGGCTTCCTGAGCGATGTCGGCACCCCAGCGAACAGCACTACCTACGCCTATGACAACCTCGACCGCCTGGTCCAGGCGATCACGCCCGCCACACCGTATGCCTACGCCTACGATGCGGTGGGCAACCGCGTGAGCAAGACCGTGGGGTCGGCCACCCAGACTTACGACTACGCCGCGACCAGCAACCGCCTCACGCAAGTGACCGGCGTGGGCAGCCGCAGCTACGGCTACGACCCCAACGGCAGCACCGTCAACGACGGGGACAACCAGTTTGCCTACGACAGCCGTGGGCGCTTGATCCAATCAGTGGGGGCGCTGGGCGCCTCCAATTACCAGGTCAACAGCCTGGGTCAGCGCATCCGCAAGACCAATGTGCAGGGCGACACCGTGTATCACTATGATGTGCAGGGGCGCCTCATCGCCGAGAGCAGTACCGGCGGCACGGCGCAGAAGGAATACCTGTATCTGGGTGACATGCCGGTGGCGGTGATCCAATGAGGCCCGGCAAGCGTCTTTCGACGCCAAGCATCACCAGCGGGCAGGGCGTAACCCCAAGCGTAAGCGTGGGACGCGCGCTGCGGGCGGCCGTCGTGTTCGTCGCGGCCAGCCTGGCGGTGAGCGCAGCGTCAGCCGATGAGACCAAGCTCGCGGTCATGTTGACGGCGCCCGTCAATGGCGCGGTCTATCTTGCTCCGGCGACGATTCCGCTGGCGGCGACGGTGACAGTGCTGCGCGAGAAGGACGACGACCGGGACAAAGGCAAAGACAAAGAGAAAGAGAAGCAGAAGAAGAAGGAGAAGGAGAAAGACAAACCGAAGTCGGGCGATAAAGACCAAGACAAAAAAGGCGACAAAGATAAAGACGAAGACAAAAAGAACGACCAGGATGAGCACGGCAGCCCGCACGAGCGGGTGGTGAAGGTCGACTTCTTGCAGGGCGCCACCGTGATCGGCACGGCGACAGCCGCGCCCTACGCCTTCAATTGGATCAATGTTCCCGCGGGCAATTACGTGTTGACCGCCCGGGCCACCAATGCCAAGGGCGAGACGGTGAGTTCAGCGCCGGTGGGGATCATCGTCAATGCGCCTCCCACGGTCGCCATCACGACGCCGACCAACAACACCGTCGTCACGGCGCCGGCCAGTATCACGCTGACCGCTGCGGCGGCCGACAGCGACGGCAGCATCGCCAAGGTGGACTTCTTCCAGGGCGCGACCCTCATCGGCACGGCCACCGGCGCACCTTACAGCATCAGCTGGACCAACGTCGCTGCAGGAAGTTACAGCCTGAGCGCCGTGGCGACCGACAATCGCGGCGCAAGCACGACCTCGGCGGCAGTTGCGATCCGAGTCAATGCCGTGCCGACCGTGAGCCTGACCAGCCCAGCGGACAGCGCCACGTTCACCGCCCCGGCTGACATCCCGCTCGCGGCGAACGCGGCCGACAGCGATGGCACCATCGCCAAGGTCGAGTTCTACCACGGCAGCACCCTGATCACCACGCTCACCGCGGCCCCGTTCAGTGTGATCTGGACCGGGGTGCCGCAGGGCAGCTACACCCTGACCGCGAAAGTGACTGATAACCAGGGAGCGGAGAGCACGAGCACGGCGGTCACGGTGACGGTGAATGCGGCTGTGGCCTCCACGCTTTATTACATCCATACCGACCACTTGAATACGCCACGGGTCATCACCAACCAAGCTGCCCAAGTCGTGTGGCGGTGGGACAACACCGACCCCTTTGGCGGTAGTCCGCCGGATGAAAACCCATCCGGGCTGGGGAACTTCACCTGCAACCTGCGGCTGCCGGGGCAATACTTTGACCGTGAGACGAATACTCACTACAACTACTTCCGGGATTACGACCCCTCAATAGGAAGATACATCCAGTCAGATCCCATAGGGCTGGCGGGCGGCATCAACACTTATGCCTACGTCGAGGGAAATCCGCTTAGCAAGACGGACCCCGATGGATTAGCGTCGCTGATTACGAACATGGGCGCGGGTACGACGACATTTGATCCGCGGCCGGAAGACCCGAGTGGCCAGCCCATCACGATACAGACTCGCAATGCTGTTGATCCTAGGGCTCGACCTGGCGCCAATGATCCATTTAACACGCCGAATATCGCGGGTTGCATCAACGTCACGGCGCCTGCATTTGGACAGAATGCGTACATTCGAGTACGGGACCGACGCGGACGTGATATTCACGGTGGCGGTAGCAGTTTGCCTGATCCTTTTGCTTCCAGGCAGGGTTGGCGGCCGACTATGGGATGCACTAGAGGCCAAAACGAAGATATCCAAGCCCTTTGCCAAGAAATCAATTCCTTCCAGCAGAGATTCCCCGATGTGCCAATTCCGTACTCTCGAGCCAGGTGACACCCTTGGTACACAACGTTGTCCTTTTTCTAGTTGCAGTGTTTACAAGTGTTCTTGTTTCTACGGCGACGCCTAGCGCAAGCCGGGTACCGCCAGAGTGCCTTGGTCAGTGGTGCGTTGGAAAAGAGAAGCCGACGGAAAACGAAATCGTGAAAACGCTTGGTGGTGGCCAGCGCTCGAAAGAGGGTCATACCGTACTGCGGTGCTATTTCGCCGCAGATTTCGGTGCTTGGCTTCAACTCGGCTTTCGACCTTCGGATGGGCGATTGTTGAGGGTGGTTGCTACGAAAGAGCAAATTTGCGACCAATCCCTAAGGCCGAAAACGACGGTAGCCCGCCTGCAGACCCGAGACGGAATTGGTGTTACTTCAAGCAGAGATGACGTACTACGAATCTACGGGGAACCATCGCGAATAGACAACGCGACGGAACGGGAGGCCAAGAATCCCGCATACCGAAGCACAGTCTTGAGCGCGCGATTTGGACGGGAAGTTCTTGTTTATAGCGCAGGTGGTAACGATCTTCTGACGGTCAGCTTCTTCATTCAGGATGGTTTCGTGAGGACTATCCTCGTCAGTGTCGAGGAATAACTCACGACAACACGCGACAACACGACGGGGTCAGGTCTTTCATTATCATATTCGCCATGCCATTCTGCGCCCCATCATGGCGAGACCGCTAAGACTTGAACTCGCGGGTGCGCTGTATCACGTTACCTCGCGCGGGGACGGGCGCGAGGACATATTCCTTTCGGATGAGGATCTGCTTGATAAGGACAGCTATCTGCTTGAGCTTGCCCGTTACTAACACGGGCATTGTCTGACTTTGCCGACGAGCATCCGCGCAACGATGCCATGGCGCTTGCGTATTTGTCGGGACGGCATACAACGGCGGCGATCGCGGAGTATTTTGGCGTGCACTACACGACAGTGAGCCGGTTGGTGAAGGCTTACGAGGCGGCTCGGAGATGAGGAATGTGATAACGAAAGGCCTGGCCCCGCCCTTCTCGCGATTCGGCTGCCTAAAAAACAGACAGCAATTCTGGCGTGTTTCCCAATGGTTATAGAAAACCTCACAAAACGAAAGATTTTACGTATGCGGATTTCCGTGACAGGAAGATCGGGCGGATAAGAGGATATGCACAAAGCATAGCGATCGAGGCCGCGTAGCATGAGTCAAAATACGGTGATTGCAAAGGCAGTGGAGCCGGCCTCCAAGACGCCTTGGAGGGGAATTAGGAAATGTACCCGACCTTATTTATACGGGGGGGTGGTGAGATGAATCCAATTGTTGAACGTAATCACAGTGAAGTACATTGGCTGCTGGCCTGCCTTGCGCTCGGTTTGTTGTTCACGTTTCCTACTGCATCGAGGGCTATTGCTCCTGTTAACACGTATGCCTGTCAGGCGGCGGGTTTTTCTGTCGGGCGTTTCGGCGGATCGATTGCCGAGGCTTGCTCAGCGGTTGCCGCTCTCTTTAACGTGCAGTTCTGCGGCGTTTTGGATAATTTCGGAAATAATGGGACGTGGTTGCTCGGGCCTCCCTGCAGCGCTCCCGCATATGGTGGAACCTGGCAAGGGAGTTTTCCCGTTTGTCCCGCAAATTCCCGCATACTTGTAAGCGGCGGTAGTTGCGTTTGCCTTACTGGTTATCTTGAATCTGGTAGTGTATGTGTTCCCGAATCGACCTTTGCGGGGGGCTCTCCTAAGAACAATGGACGTGCCTGTGAAGGCAATCCTTGTGATCCGGGTACTGGGATCAAAACACAGCGTGAGGTGGTATATGCTGCGCGGGGTGCCAATGCGCTGGGACTGGATCTTCTCTATAACAGCCGACTCGTCGGCGACCCACTGCAGGCATGGGAAGGCGCATTCGGCAAGAATTGGGTTGGTTCCTACGAGCGGCGCGTTAATGCGTTTGATAACGGGAAGGTCACGGCGCGACGACCTGATGGACGCGAGTGGCTCTATCGGCCGCCAGCTTTTGGCACGATTTACCTGGCCGATGTTGATATCGCCGATGTTCTAAATCGGCTAGTCGACGGGACCAATAACACCGTGGGCTGGACGCTCACGGCTGCGGACGGTGACCGGGTGGAGCGCTACGACGTCACAGGCAAACTGCTGTCGATCGCCGATCGGAACGGGATAACCCAAACCCTAGTACCGTGACATATTAATTACGAAACATTATAATGGCGCATCTCCATTA
>CAYIRZ010000015.1:10899-19824 GCA_964365845.1 uncultured Streptomycetaceae bacterium | reverse complement strand
CTTTAGTTTTTTCATTTTAGGAGTTTGTCGGGGCTAAGTCCGACAAACTCCTAGGGAACCTCTGATAACAGAAGGACTGCGCCATGCAACTGCTGACCGTGAAAATCGAGAAGCCCGAGGCGGTGAACTTCATTCTCGGGCAGACGCATTTCATCAAGACCGTGGAGGACATCCACGAGGCGCTGGTGGGCGCGGTGCCGGGGATCAAGTTCGGACTGGCGTTCTGCGAAGCGTCCGGCGCATGCCTGGTGCGCTGGTCGGGCACCGATCCCGCCCTGGTGGAACTGGCGCGGAAGAATGCGCAGGCGCTGGGCGCAGGACACACCTTCATCGTGTTTCTCGGCGAAGGCTACTACCCGGTGAACGTGCTGAACGCGGTGAAAATGGTGCCGGAGGTGTGCCGCATCTTCTGCGCGACCGCCAACCCGACGGAAGTGATACTCGCCGGGACGGAGCAGGGGCGGGGCATACTCGGCGTGGTGGACGGCTTCAGTCCCAGGGGCGTGGAAGACGAGGCCGGGATCGCCTGGCGCAGGAACCTGCTGCGGCAGATTGGCTACAAGCTTTAGAGCCCATAACATAATGAAACGCACACGTGTTTCATTATGTTACGGGCTCTTAGTGCAAGGCGGGCGGCCGTGAAGACGGAGCCGGGAGCTGCCTTCACGTGCGGGCGCCGATGAAAAACCTCCTCATCGTATTTCACTCGACGACCGGCGGCGCGCGCCAGATGGCGGAGGCCGCGGCGCGCGGCGCGTCGGCGGAGCGGGAGGTGCGCGTGCGCCTGCTGCACGCTGCGGAGACCGGGGCGGAGGACGTACTTCAGGCGGACGGCTACGTGTTCGTAACGCCGGAGAATCTCGCTGCGATTTCCGGCATCATGAAGGATTTCTTCGATCGCACTTATTACGCGGTGCTGGAACGCATCGCCGGCCGGCCCTGCGCGACGCTGGTGTGTGCGGGCAGCGACGGGCGCAATGCCGTGCGCCAGGTCGAGCGCATCTGCACCGGCTGGCGCCTGAAGCCGGTGTGCGAGCCGCTCATCGTGTGCACGCATGCGCAAACACCGGAAGCGATCCTCGCGCCCAAGACGATAGCGGCGGAGGAGCTGCGCCGCTGCGAGGAGATCGGCGCGGCGATTGCGGCGGGTTTGGCGTTGGGCATTTTTTAGTGTTGTGGGAGACGCGCGTGCAATCGCCGATGAATTCTTCTCAATCTTTGAACCACCCCGTCCGCTGCGCGGCCCCCCCTCCTTGAAAAGGAGGGGGGGTAATGTGGCAAATTTCACCCGCACTACGTGCTCTTTGAGAAGGCGGGAGTTTTGGCGTGGTGCGTAGTTGAGGGGGCAGTCTTAAACTCCCCTCCTCGTTGAGGAGGGGTGGCGCGTCAGCGCCGGGGTGGTAGCAGTCGGATAAAATGGATCGCATTATGTTCAAGCAGCAAGCCATACGAGCAGCGCGCATGTGCGGCATGCATATCCGCGCCGGCGCGGTGCTGCTCACGCTGGCGATTGCAGCCTGCGCGCCGCTCCCACCGCGCACCAGTCTGCCGGTGGAGGCGCGGCCTTCGCCCAACTTCGACGAGCGGCGGCCGAACTTTGTGGTTCTTCACCACACCAGCGGCGATAACGCGGAGCGGGCGCTCACTACGCTGACCGATCCGGTGCGCAAGGTGAGTTCGCATTACCTGATCGCGCGCGACGGCAGGCTCTTTTACCTGGTGGACGAGCTGGCGCGCGCGTGGCACGCCGGCGAGTCGTACTGGGGCGGCAACCGCGATCTGAATTCGGTATCGATCGGCATCGAACTCGACAACAACGGCGAGGAGCCCTTTACCGAGGCCCAGATCGAGGCGCTGCTCGCGCTGCTTGCCGACTTAAAGGAACGCTACAGCATTCCGACTGCGAATTTCATCGGCCACGGCGATGTCGCGCCGGGGCGCAAGGTCGATCCGAGCCGGTGGTTCCCGTGGCAGAGGCTTGCCGGGCACGGTTTCGGCCTGTGGTGCGAGCCGCCCTATCCCCCGGCTCCGCCGGGCCTCGACAGCGCCACGCTGCTTGCTGCATTCGGCTACGACGTTTCGGATTTCTACGCAGCGGCCGTCGCGTTCAAGCGCCACTTCGTGCCGCACGATACATTGCGGGAGATGACGGAGCAGGACCGCGCGCGCCTGCAGTGTCTCATTTCGCGCAAGCAGGATAACAGGCCCTAGCCGCCTGTCGGTCCATCAAAGTCCGACAGGCAGCTATGATGCTCAAAAAATAATCAAGCCCGCATGCCTCGGGCGCTTCCGCGCCCTCTGTGATCGCTTCACCCCAAAACCGCGTCAGCCGTGAAACATGTGGGCTAGGGAGTGTCGACTTAGAAAAACTAATTCTAATCGTTACGATAAATACCATGCTGCATAGCAGCAATGGAACGAGATATATGATATAAAAGAGCTGTAAATATCATTAGTATTTATGACTTACGAGAGTAATTAGATTGATTCTATAAGACAAATTTGACTGAAAGGTAATTTTATCATGACACGCATCGGTAAACATTTAAGTAAGAACCCCAAAGTGGCACACCCCTTGGACAGCATCAGTTTGAGGCATCCCGACCGGGAGATCGCCAAAGCCCACATGGAAAGCGCGGAGTTATTCGCGGATCTGGTATTTCGCGCAGGATCTGGCCTCCGGTCCATGGTCGCGGCGTTTGGACACGGCTGCAGCGTATTGGCGCATCGTGTCAGGACTGCCTTCGGGAAACTTGCGCATCACTGATCCCCGGTGATCGCAAGGTGTCTTTCTTGCAAGGAGAATGAGCATGCGGACTGCGGGAGAGGGTTAGTTCGCGGTTCGCGATTGCCGCGCCACCTTGCTCCATTTCTCGATCTCGGTCCGGTTGAACCTGTCGTACTCGTCGGGCGAATTGCCGACCGGCTCCGCGCCCTGGCTGGCGCGGTTATATAATAAGCGCTGACGGCGCGGGTGTGGTTGGTTTCATGAGTCAGCCACATGCAACTGCAGGATGGGCACTAGGAGTTTGTCGGACTTGAGTTCGACAAACTCCTAAAATGAAAAGCACTAAACGCTACGCGTTCCGGTGAATGGGGCCAAGTCCGACAGGCTGCTAGGCGCGCTGATGTGAACTGCTCACGGATGAAAGATGTCGTCCAGCGATTCCCCCGGTTCAGGCAAGCTCGATAAAGTCATTGCCGAGGCGGCCCGCGGCAGGCAGGAGCGGGAGCGCGGCTATCGGGAACGCGCGCTGAAAATCCAGCCCTGGATCTGCACCCGGTGCGGACGGGAATTCACGCCCAGGACCGTCAATCAGCTCACGGTCCATCACAAGGACCACAACCACGACAACAATCCGCCCGACGGCAGCAACTGGGAACTGCTGTGCATCTATTGCCACGACAACGAGCATTCGCGGCTGCTGGATCATGCGGCGGCGGTGAAGGCCGGCGTGACGCAGCCCGTGCCACAAACGACCACCTATCAGCCGTTCGCCAACCTGAGGACATTATTGAAAGAAAAAGACAGCGAGGAGCCGTCGCCATAGGACCCTGGAGTGTCTACATGGCGCGCTGCGCGGACGGCAGCCTTTATACCGGCATCGCCAGGGATGTGGCGCGGCGCATCGAAGAACACAATTCGAACAATGTGCTGGCGGCTAATTACACCCGCGCCCGGCGCCCGGTCACGCTGGTGTATCGGGAAGCAGCGGCGACGCGCTCGGCGGCGGCCAAGCGCGAGTATCAGATCAAGCAGATGAGCCGGCAAGCGAAGGAAGCGCTGATCGCGGGAGCCGGAAGCGCGTGAGCGCCGGACGGCCCACGACCCGCGCGGTGGAATCATTCTTGCAGTTTCCGGTGGTTTTCAGTGGTCGTGTCCGGATTGGGCGGGATCCCCGGGTTTGCGCGGCGGCGCCCATTGCGGAAAGTTTGTTCTAGATCAAGACAGCGCGATCTGCGGGGCGTAGTTTTACAGACTGGAGGGCGAATAAGGCGGCACCTTTCGGGAGAACAGGCGCCCAGTCAAGACCGGCTCCCGGCCCTCCACAAGTGGAAAGGAGGGGTTATGGATTACCTTACTATTTTGGTCCTGGTGGCTGCCTTTGCCACCGTCGCTTCGCTCGCGTCCGGTATTACCTCCATGGCATATGATGGTGAAGTTGCCCACCGGAGCAGTGCGCAGTGGATGATTTGGCGGGTCGCGTTTCAGGCACTGGCTTTCGTATTGATCTTGTTGGCGCTTTCCGGTTGGCAGTGAGCCAGTAAGAGTCCGGGAAGGCCGTAAAGCGATCAAGGCCGGAACAAACGTCACTTGCATGGCGTTTTTTTCGTTTCGTTCTTTAGTTTTTTTCATTTTAGGAGCTTGTCGGACTTAGGTCCGACAAGCTCCTAGGCTAAGGTTTCTCCCGAAAAGTCCGTTTATCTAATTGATCGGGCGATAATCGCCCGGCTGTTCTGCGTCTCATTTCTCGGGATGGCGTTACATATATTGTTGATATTAAAAGAGAATAATGAATATGTCAGCGGCAGTCTCAATGACGGGCCACGTTGCGGTGGCGCCTGGGGTGAGCCAGGAGGCACTTCCTGCAGCGCTGACATTCCGGCTGAGTGAGAACGGCGTCAAATTGCTGGTGGTGTTTGACCCGGCCGGGGCAAAAATCGAACTCGACCCCATCGCGATAAGGGAAGCGCTGATGATGCAGGGCTTGTCCAGCCTGTTCCTCGATGAGGACGCGCTTGCTCGCCTGGTCAAGCAATACGGCAGTGCCACCGCAGCATTTACCCTGGAGATCGGCGAACGCCAGGACGGCGAGTGCATCGTCAAGGAGTCGGAAGACAAGATGACGGCCTGGCTCACCCTGACGTCGCCCCACGGTGGTGAGCCCGTGACCCGCGAGAAAATCAATCAGGTTCTGCGCGAAAAAGGCATTGTCAGCGGCATCCTGGCGCAGGAAATCGAAGCTGCCCTGGCGGAAGGCGTCGCGGTAGAGCGTGTCATCGCCCAAGGGAAAAAACCGGTGAACGGCACCGACGCCGCGTTCGAGAATCTGGTGCCGGAAATCAAGGAGCGGCGGCCTCAGGTCGACGAGAACGGCATCGCCGATTACCGCAATCTGGGCGAACTCCTTTTCGTGAAACAGGGTGATTCCCTGATGCACCGCACTCCGGGAACCGCAGGGGAAAACGGCCAGGATATCCACGGCCAGGTGGTTCTGGCCAAGGCCGGCAAGGACACGCCGTTCGCCCCTGCGCTCAAAGGAGCCATGCCCGATCCGGCCGACAACAATCTGCTGCGGGCCGAGATCACGGGTCAACCGGTGCTGATGCCTCCCAATGGCGTCATGGTGGAACCGACGATAACCTTGCCTCAGGTGAGCCTGTCGACCGGGAATGTGACTTTCGACGGCACGATCAAGGTCCAGGGTGACGTCAAGTCGGGGATGAAAATCCACGTCACCGGAGACGTGATCGTAGAGGGAACGGTCGAATCCGCGGAAATCGAAGCCGGCGGGGACGTCATCATCAAAGGCGGTGTGATCGGCAGCGGCGAGTCGCGCGGCGCCGCGGGTAACGTGCTCGGGGCGAAAATCAATTGCAAGGGGACGTTGAGCGCGCGCTTTCTGGAAAACGTGCATGCCAAGGCTGAAATCGACATCCTCGTTGAGGAGTTCTGCATGCACAGCGAGTTGGTTGCGAACAATCAGGTGGTGGTCGGCAAGCAGGGATCGAAAAAAGGGCATATCCGGGGCGGGCACGTCTGCGCATCGAACCTGGTCAGGGCTGCGGTCATCGGGACGGCCGGCGGCATCAAAACCAAGGTGCAGGCCGGCCACAATGCGTCCATTCAGGAGCGGCTGGAAAAGACCAAAAGCGATCTCGAGGCGAACGAGAAGGAGCAGGAAAGCCTGGAGAAGCTGATTGCTTTTTTCCGCCTGCATCCCGAAAAAAACAAGGGCGACATGAGGGAGAAGGCCCAGCATACGCTGAACAAGCTATACGCCGAAATGGCGCGGCTGCTGGAAGTGCAGAAGAGCCTCAAGACCGCGCTCCTGCTCACCGATCAGGCCCGGATCATCGTGGAACACAGTATTCAGGGCGGCAGCGAAATCCAGATCGGCAACAAGTCGTGGCGGACGGCGGACGAGCAGGGCCCGGGCGTGTTCCGGCTAAAGGACGACGTACTCGAGTTTGGCGCGCCTTCCGGCGAATAGCAGCGGGGCCGCGCAGTCTCTTCCGGTCCGGGCCGTCGTCGTGGCCCCGTTCCGATTGGTGTTCATCCCGCGTCATGTTGTATCCTCACGCGCATTATCAATGCGCAAAAGACGACCATGAGCCACTGGTTCGAGTATTTCCCCGGCAACCACATGTGGTCCCAGGGCATGATGTTCGGCATCGAGATGCAGACCTGGGGCGCGGCGGCTCTGGGCGAAATCGACCAGATCGGGCAGAAGCTCAGACCTCATGTCGGCGACAACGAGAAGTGGTGGCAGGAATGGACGGCGATGGCGAGCCGCATCGAGGGCTTCGGCGAAGCCGAGGAGCACGCCGGCCATCAACTCACCGCAGGCAGCTACTACCTGCGCGCCGCGATCTACTATTTCTGCGGCGAGCGTTTCATTCCGCCGTCGGAGCGCAAGTGGGAGACCTATCGCTCATGCCTGCGCTGTTTCCGCAAAGGCATCGCGCGCCGCTATCCCGGCATCGAGCGGGTCGAAGTGCCGTACGAGAATACGACGCTTCCCGCGTGGTTTCTGAAGAGCGACATCGCCGGACCGGCGCCGGCGGTGGTGATGTTCGACGGCCTCGACAATGCCAAGGAAATGAGCGTGCTATTCGGCGGCGTGGAGATCGCGCGCCGCGGCATCCACGTGCTGGCGATCGACGGGCCGGGACAGGGAGAAGCGCTGCGGCTGCAGGGTATCCCCAGCCGCCATGACTACGAAGTGCCGGGCCGCGCCGCCTATGACTACGTGGCCGGCCGGCCGGAGGTCGATGCCGGGCGCGTGGCGGTGATGGGTTTCAGCATGGGCGGCTACTACGCGCCGCGCGCTGCGGCGATGGAACCACGCTTCGCGGCGTGCGTAGCGTGGGGCGGGCACTTCGATTACCACGAAGCGTGGGTGAGAAGGCGCAAAATCATGGAGTCGGGCGGCACCAAACTTTCAGCGCCATCGTTTCAACTGCCCTGGGTGCTGGGCATGCCGGACATGGAGGCGTGCATGAAAAAGCTCGAGAGCTACCGGCTGGCGGGCGTGGCGGAAAAAATTCAATGCCCGTTCTACTGCATCCACGGCGAAAACGACAACATCGTGCCGCTGGAATTCGCGCAGCGCCTCTACGAAATCGTGGGTTCAAAGGACAAGACGCTGAAGATCCTGACCGCGCATGACGGCGGCAGCGACCATTGCCAGGAAGACAATCGCCAGGTCGGCGTCAACCTGGTGGCCGACTGGCTCGCGGAACGCCTGCGCGGGCGGTTAAGCTGACCCCACCGGAAATTTCCGCGTGACGCCTGCGCCGCGCTTATTTGTCAGCGGCTTCCTGTTGTTTGCGTTTCTGTTCGTTGCGCCAGACAAAGTAAAAAAAGCCCACGATCATACCTAGTAAAAGTATGATGAAGACAACCATGGCAGTCGGGTCCGTATTGGCGGCTGGGGCATTAACGGGCTCGATGGCATGCGCCAGAAAAGACATGAGGAACAGGGAAATACCGGAAAGAAAGCGGGTCATTGAAAACTCCTTGTTGGTTAGAGCTCGGGGCAGCGATTGCCGCCGGACGCAACCCTGACGAATGACTCGCACCAGGATTTTGTTTTGAGAGGGCACCCGCAATGCGGTCATCCTCGCACAGCATGCTTACGGCAGTCTTACGCCGGCGCAGGCGAAATAAGTTGGCCGCCCGCGGGCGGCCAACGTTACGTCTAGTTTACACCACAACCTTAGGCAGATTGCGCTGATCGATTCTGAACACGTATTACTTCGGTTGCAGGCCTATTTTCCTGATCAGGCTGCCGTATTTCTCGTAATCGCTCTTGATGGTCTGGGCGAAAAATTCCGGCGGTTCGTTGACGACGATCAGCCCGGCGAAAACGAGCTTTTCCTTGACGTCGGGGAGCTGCATCGCGCGGTTGATCTCCTGGTTGAGGCGAACGACGATTTCGCGCGGGGTGCCGGCCGGCGCCAGCCAGCCGAACCAGCCGCGCGAGTCATAGCCCGGCAGCGATTCGGCGATCGCCGGCACGTCCGGCAACTGGGGGACGCGCGTCGGACTGGTGATGCCCAACAGGCGCAGCTTGCCCGATTGCACGTGAGGTGCCATGCCGGTGTAGCCGTCGATGGCGGCATCGACGTGCCCGCCCATCAGTTCGGCGGCGATCTGGCCGCTGCCCTTGTACGGCACGTGAAGGTAGGAAAAGCCCGCCTGCACTCTCAGCATTTCGATCGTCATGTGCGGGAACCCGCCTTCGCCGTTCGACGCGAAGGAGAGCTTGCCCGGATTGGCCTTGGCATAGGCGATGAGGTCCTTGACTGACTTGAACGGCACCGAGGGATGTATGACCAGCGCCAGGAAATTGGTGGTGCCGAGCGCGATGGGCGCGAAGTCCTTGATCGGGTCGTAGGGGAGCTTCTTGTAGGTATGGGGCTGGACCACCAGGTTGCCGCCTTGCCCCCCCACCAGCGTGTAGCCGTCGGGCGCCGCGCGCGCGGCGAGTTCCAGGCCGAGCTGTCCGGCGGCGCCGGCGCGGTTGTCCACGATCACGTTCTGCCCCAGGCGCTCGGCGAGTTTGGGCGCGATGAGCCGCGACATGATGTCCATCGTATTGCCCGGCGGGAACGGAATGATGATGCGTATCGGTTTTGATGGGTAGGGCTGGCTTTGTGCCGCCAGCGGTAACGCCGTCGCCAGGACCCAAAGCAGAC
>CAYIRZ010000015.1:0-10799 GCA_964365845.1 uncultured Streptomycetaceae bacterium | reverse complement strand
GGAGGCCGATTCACATGAAAATCCATCGCTCTGTTTTTAAAACCATTTTCGCGTCCGTCGTGGTGCTGGCGCTGGCGCCGGCGCTTGCCCCGATTGCCGCGCACGCCGCCGATCATTATCCGAGCCGGCCGATACGCTTCATCATCCCGGCGGCGCCGGGCGGCACGACCGACGGGCTGGGCCGGATATTCGGCGCGCGGATGACCGAGGTCATCGGCCAGCAGGTGGTGGTGGACAACCGCCCCAGTGCTTCCGGTGTCCTCGCGGGCGAGGTCGTCAAGAACTCGGCGCCCGATGGCTACACGATCTTCCTGCCGTATCACCAGCACACGGTGAATGCGGCGTTGAATCCCAAGCTGCCGTACCACCCGGTGAACGACTTCACGCCGATCACGCAGCTCACCGAAGCGGGACTGGTGCTGGTCATCCATCCTTCTTCGCCGCCCAGGACTCCCAAGGAGTTCATTGAATGGACGCGCAACTTCAAGGGCGCGCTCAATTTCGGTTCGGCGGGCTTCGGCAGCGGCGGACACCTCGCGGGCGAACTCTACAATCTCATGGCCGGCGTCAAGGCGCAGCACATCCCGTACAAGGGCACCGGCCCGGCGCTGACCGATTTGATGGGCGGACAGTTCCATTACAACTTTGCGGGGCTGCTGGGTTCGCTGCCGCTGGCGCGTGCCGGCAAGCTGCGCGCGATCGCGGTCACGACGCCCAAGCGCATACCCGGACTGGACGATATTCCCGCGTTGGCGGAAAGCCTGCCGGGATTCTCGGTGGTGGGCTGGTACGGCGTGATGGCGCCGCCCAAGCTGCCCGCGCCGCTGCTGAAGAAGCTGCATGACGTGATCGTCAAGATCCTGCGCGAGCCGGAGACGACCAAGCGCATCGTAACCGCGGGTGGGACGCCGGTGGGCAGTTCGCCGGAGGTGTTCCGAAAATTTCTGCTCGCCGACATGGCGAAGTGGGCGGACGTGGTGAAGAAGAGCGGCGCGAAGCTGGATTAGGTTATGCAGGGAGCCTGATCTGCGGGGCGGGCTCTGTCTGGTTGACAGGTTTTTGTTCACCACCCCGGCGCTGCGCGCCACCCCTCCTCGTGGGAGGAGGGGAGCTTGAAATTCTTCGTGCCGACGATCTGGTCGGAATTCTCCTCCTTGTCGAGGAGGGGTAGCGCGCAGCGCCAGCAGTAATACTCCCCTCCTTGTCGAGGAGGGGTGGCGCGCAGCGCCGGGGTGGTGCATACGGGTGTTGTGGCTTAGAATCGCGCCCTGTTCCACAATGTCTGCTGTCCCGCAGCTTCCCCATGATCCAGTTCCGCAATCTCACGCTCGCGCGCGGCGCGCGCCGCCTGATCGAAGACGCTTCACTGCAGATCCACCCCGGCTGGCGGGTGGGGCTGGTCGGCGCCAATGGCAGCGGCAAGACGAGCCTGTTTGCACTGCTGCGCGGCGAACTCCACGCCGACCGTGGCGACTGCGAGATACCCGCCGCCTGGCGCATTGCCACGGTGGCGCAGGAGACGCCCGCGCTCGATATGCCGGCGATCGAATACGTGCTGGACGGCGATGCCGAGTTGCGCGAGATCGAGCGCGAACTCGCCGCTGCCGAAGCCGATCACGATCACGACGGGCACCGGCTGGGCGAGCTGCATGCGCGTCTGCACGAGATCGACGGCTACAGCGCCCGCGCCCGCGCCGCGGCGCTGCTCTCGGGCCTGGGTTTCGCCGACGCCGAATTCGAACGCCCGGTGTCGGCTTTTTCCGGCGGCTGGCGCATGCGGCTCAATCTGGCGCAGGCGCTGATCAGCCGCTCCGACCTGCTGCTGCTCGACGAGCCGACCAACCATCTCGATCTCGATGCCGTGGTGTGGCTGGAGAAATGGCTCACCGGCTATCAGGGCACGCTGCTGCTGGTGTCGCACGACCGCGATTTTCTCGACGCCTGCGTGACGCACATCGCGCACATCTACACGCAGCGCCTGACGCTCTACACCGGCAACTACACCGCGTTCGAAGAAGCGCGCGCCGCGCAGCTCGCGGGACAACAGGCGATGTACGAAAAACAGCAGCGCACCATCGCGCATCTGGAGAGCTATATCTCGCGCTTCCGCGCCCAGGCCACCAAGGCGCGCCAGGCGCAGAGCCGGCTGAAGGCGCTAGACCGCATGGAGCATATCGCCGCGGCCCACGTCGACGCGCCGTTCGATTTCGAGTTCCCAGCGCCTGCGCGCGCGCCCGATCCCCTGCTCACGCTGGACGATGTGACGGCAGGTTATGCCGGACACACCGTGCTGGAAGGCATCAAGCTCACGTTGCGGCCCGGCGCGCGCCTGGGGCTGCTGGGCCCCAACGGCGCCGGAAAATCGACGCTGATCAAGCTGCTCGCGGGCGAGCTGGCGCCGCTGTCCGGCCAGCGCTTCGAAGGCAAGGGGCTTGCCATCGGCTACTTCGCCCAGCATCAGCTCGAACAACTGCGGCCGAATGAATCGCCGCTGTGGCACCTGATCCACCAGGAACCGAGGACCAAGGAACAGTTGCTGCGCGACTATCTGGGCGGCTTCGATTTCCGCGGCGGCATGGCCGATGCGCCGATCGCGCCTTTTTCCGGCGGCGAGAAATCGCGCCTGGCGCTGGCGCTGCTGGTGCGGCGGCGGCCCAATCTGATGTTGCTCGACGAGCCGACCAATCATCTCGACCTCGACATGCGCCACGCGCTGACCAAGGCGCTTGCCGAATACGAGGGCAGCATGGTGCTGGTGTCGCACGACCGCGCGCTATTGAGGACGGTGTGCGACGCTTTCCTGCTGGTGGTGGACGGGCGCGCCGTGGAATTCGACGGCGATCTCGACGATTATCTGGAGTGGCTTGCGGCGCGGCGCAGCACACAGGGGTCGTCGTCGAATACCGATGCCCGCCAGGTGACGGAAAAGGTGTCGCGCAAAGGAGAGCGGCAGGTGGCCGCCCAGGAACGGCAGGCGAAGTCTACCCGCCGCCGCCCGCTGGCCAAGGAAGTGGAGAAGCTGGAGCGGCAGATTGCAGCATGGCAGAAGGAGAAGCGCCAACTCGACGAGCAGCTTGCCGATCCGGCGATTTACGCCGAACCCAGCGGCGGCAGGTGTCGGGAGGTGACGCAGCGCCAGCAGGAAGTCGCGCGCCTCATCGACGAGGCGGAACACCGCTGGCTGGAAGTGCACGCCGAGCTGGAGGAAATGAGCGAGGTTTCAGGCTCAAAAGCATAAACGCCATCCCTCACTCCTGACCTCTCTCCCCGAGGGAGAGAGGAAGCATATGCCTCCCTTCTCCCCTCGGGAGACGGGTCGGGGATGAGGGATCGAGAGGGAAAACAGTTGTCTCCTCTCTCCCTTTGGGAGAGAGGTCGGGAGAGCAAGAGGGTTCGACACGAAGGAAGAACAAAAATAAATTAACCGCCAAGGCCGCCAAGAATTCTTTTCAATACCCTTCTTTTCAATACCCGCTTGACGGGTGCCTTGAGGGGTACGATCTCCCGACTTACGCGCTTACGCGGTAGGCAGGTAGTTTTTTTTTAAACTTGAAAGATTACAGGACTGCAAAGTAAAGGCCTGAGCCTTTGGTTCAGTGTGTTTTTTGTATCGCGGTGTGTGCGAGGGCGGTGTCCTCAAAAACTGACGAGCTGCCCGGTTGAGGCGGGATTTCGAAGCGGATGTCCGGAAGTATGGAGGCAAAGATGAAACGGAAGATTGAAGTCACGGTAGGCGGCCTTTCCGGGGCGCTGGACCGATTCGAGCGGGTTTGGCAGCAAGGCGTGGCAGACAAGGCGCGGGGCGCGGAAGTGCGGCTTACGTTCGAGAGCCTGCCCGTGCTGCTCAAGAACCTCACGCCGGCGCGCTGGACGTTGCTCGAGACGTTGAGGCGCGACGGGCCGCTATCCATCAACGAACTGGCGCGGCGGCTGAAGCGCAACTACAAGAACGTGCACACGGACGTGTCGCGATTGATCGATCTCGGCCTGATCGGCCGGCTGGCCGACCAGCGGGTCGCAGTGGTGTGGGACATCGTTGTCGCGGAGATGCGGCTTGCGGCCTGAAGGTGCGCGCGGCGAAAACGCAAGGCGTAAGCCTCAACCAGTACGTGCTGTACCTGCTCACCGAAAGACACGTACGGAACCGCAGGGCCGCGTAATCGTTGAGGTTCGCACGGAGGATTATTTCAATAGGCGTCATAGGAAGCGATGATCCGCAGGTTCGCATATACGTCCATGCAGGAGCCCTCCCAATGCCAATCGGTGATTTTCCGGACCGAAAATATCTGATCAATGCACGCGAGCTGGGCGAGCGACTGGGAGCGGTTACCCTGATCGACCTGCGTCCGGCGGAGGATTTCTCGCTTGGCCATATCGAGGGAAGTAAGCATCTCGACATCTACGGCGTCAGCCTGAACGACTCTTCGGATGCCCCGTTGAACGCCTTCCTGGCAATATTTAAAACACTGTTCGGGACCCGAGGCGTATCCCAGGATAAACCGGTAGTGATCTACGATCACGAGACCGGCGAGCGGGCGGCGCGAGCGGTCTGGCTCCTCGCGGTTTTGGGTCACCCGGACGTCAGGATTCTCGACGGCGGGGCGCAGGCGTGGACCGCGTCGGGCGGGCGGCTCGTCCACCTGACGGCAGCACCGCCGCCACCCGACCCGGCAAAAGCGCCGCCGACGCCTCCGCCGTACAAAGGAACGCCGAATCTCGAACTGCTGGCAACCCGGTTCGATGTCCATCGCGCCATCGATGATGAGCATACGATCATTGTCGATGTCAGGCGCGAGTCCGAGTATCGGGGCACGGAAAAGCGAGCCCGGCGCGCCGGAACCATTCAGGGCGCCGTGCACATCTTCTGGCGCGATCACCTGGACGATAAGGGCGCGTTTCGGCCGGCGGAAGAAATCCGCGATCTCTACGTCTCAAGAGGTGTAACGCCGGACAAGACCATCATCCCGGTCTGTCATGGCGGCTACCGCTCGGCCAACACCTTCCTCGCCCTCAAGTCCCTGGGCTATCCGCGCGTCCGGAACTATGTGGCATCCTGGGGAGAATGGGGGAATAGAGATGATTCGAAGACCATCGTCCCGGCCCCGAGGGGATAGCGGTCCGCTCTTTGCTTGAAAGCGGTGATTGAGTACCCGTCAAGCGGGTATTGAGAAGAATGATTGAGTGATTGAGTGATTGGGTGATTCAGTGATTCAGTGAAATGTATCCTTTAGGGTCCTCGGCGCCCGTGCGCCGACGTTAATATAGTCCGTTGTTTTAATTGAATTATTTTATATTACCTTACCTCTGCGGGGCAGTATGACGGCTGAAGAGTCCCGCTCGCACCGCCAATTCCGTCGCTCCCGCGTAGGCGGGAGTCCAGTGCGTTCAAGACATGACTGGGTCCCCGCCTGCGCGGGGACGACGCGGTTTCGGAATAACAAAGCGCACGTTGCACGGGGGAATTCCTGAGCTTACGTTAAACTGACAGGTACGGAAGCTTATGAAGAAACAATAGTGCAAAGTAAAGGCCTGATCCTTTGGTTTTTCAATCTGAAATGACAAGGAGGGTTTGCTGATGGCAACTCGCAGCTACACCGCGATTCTGGAGAAGGAAGACGGCATGTACGTGGCGCTGTGCCCCGAGCTCGATGTCGCGAGCCAGGGTGCGACTGTCGAGGAGGCTACCGCGAATCTGAAAGAAGCGGTCGAGTTGTTTCTGGAGTGCGCCGACCCTGAAGAGGTCAAGCGCCGCCTGCACACTGAAGTTTTCGTGACGCGCTTCGAAACCGTGAATGGCTAGGCTGGGCGTTCTCTCGGGAAAAGAGGTCTGCCGCATCCTGCAGCAGCACGGGTTCACCGAAGTGCGCCGGCGCGGTAGCCATGTCGTGATGCAGCGCCGGACTGTGACCGGTACCACGACCGTTCCGGTTCCCGAGCACGATGAGTTGCGCATCGGCACGCTGATGGCGATCATTCGTCAGAGCGGCCTGCCGCGTTCCGCTTTTGAAGCGTAAGCACGAATTCAATCAAGAGCGCGAGAGCGTCAGGGCGTGAGCGCGGGAGAGGGATTTTTTTCACTTGCGATCTCACGAATTCACGATTTCTCGGCTTGAAAGATTGCAGGGCTACAAAGTAAAGGCCTGAGCCTTTGGTTCCCTCAAACCTCGTTTCGCACGGAGCACACGGAGTTTTCTTTTCAATACCCGCTCGACGGGTGCACGGAGGATTCATTATCCAGGACCCACTCTATGCCTCTGGGGCGAATAACGATACATGGGCGGTACACGGAGTTCACCGAGTTTTTATATTCAAGCCCTCCTCCGTGGCCTCCGTGTTCTCCGTGCGAACCTTATTCTATCGGATAGAGCCGCAATTCGGGCGTTACGGCCGCTATGGCGGCGAAATCCTTGTCGTCCTGGAGCAGAGTCAGCTTGTGCTCAATGGCAATCCGGGCGATCAGGCAATCGTTGCTGCTGCGAGGGGTCTTGCCGGCCCGGCGGCATGCCTGATATAGACGGGCGGCCGCGATGTGCGATTCGACGGGGTCCATGGGCGCATAGCAGCAGAGTCCCGAGAAATATTTCCTCCACTTTTCGAAGCGCTGGTCGGAATCCGCGCCCTGCAGGATTTCCTGCAGGATGATCGGCGCGACGCCGACGATTTCCTCTCCCGCGAGCAACTCTTTCAGTGCCCGGACCTGCGGTGTCGTTTTTCCGCGCAGATAGTCCACCCAGACGGAGGTGTCTACCAGGTACATGTCAGGCGGCCGACCGCGCCCGCTTGTAGTCGTAGTCCTTGCGCACCCCGCCGGTCCCGTAAAGTTCGAGCAGCTTGCGTTGCTTGCCGCTTTGCACGAAGCGGCGCAGCGCGAGATCGACCGCCTCCCGCATGGTGCGGACGTCGGCGAGCTTCATGGCTTCTTTTACCAGCTTGTCATCGAGCACGATATTGGTTCTCATGATACACCTCATGATGTGTATGATTCGGCAGTTTAGCATCGGGACTTCGATGCCGCAATCCCCGCCTGCTTCACCTTTGCCGCCGCTGGCGATAACCAAAGAGCCGTTTCGCACTGAGGATTCTTTTTAATACCCGCTTGACGGGTGCACTGAGGACACGGAGAACAGCTTGAGTATAAAAACTCAGTGAACTCCGTGTCCTCCGAGCGAACCTTACGCCCTGCCGTGCCTGCCGCCGTGACGGGAACCACCGTGGCCGCGGGACGCGAGCGTTTTATCGGCGATCTGCTGCTGCTCGGGCGACAATGCCGCGTAGAGCGGTTTCCCGGCCGCGAGCAGTTCATTCAGTTGCGCCGACGCCGTGGCGAAGCGCTCCTGCCTGCGCTCGAGGCGCTCGATGGCGGTCGGGCGCTTGCCTTCCGCGCGCTGCGCCATTTGTGCCTGCCGTGCCTTGATGCGCTCGTCCGTGCTCTTCGCGTGTTTGCGCATCACGCCGGCGAAGGCGTCCCATTGCGCTTGTTGCGCGTCGGTGATTTTCAGCGCGGTCTTGAGGTAGGCGAGGCGCGCTTCGACCCGTTCGCCGGGAAGGCTGAAGGCGTGCTTGCCGTGGTGGCGTTGCGCGTGCTGGCCTTGCGGCGCGCCGGCCGCCGGATTTCCCGCTTGCGCCATCGTCAGCGGCGCAACGGTGGCAAGGCCGGCGGCAATCAGGGTGCTCATAATCAGTTTGTTCATCATTCATCTCCGAGGTGGTTGAAAAATTGGTGTCCTCCTGACGTGGAGGCTCTGTTCTTAGGACTGTGGTGCCGGTTGCCTCGTTCCGCGCGGTGTTGTAACAAATTATTACGAGTGTAAAACGGCGTCAGGACGGCCTGTCCGTTGCGCAGACGCGCCGGCCGGCAGCGAGTGGCAGTACAATAATGCCAAGAACCACTTAGAGCGCGTAACAAAAATGACAGCCGGCACGGGCCGGCGGGGGAGTTGGGATGAAGACAAAGCAGTTGCGCCTGGGTTTCCTGGGCTTCGGGGAGGCCGGATACCATTTCGGCAAGGATCTGACGCGGGCAGGGCTTGCGGGCATCGTGGCCTACAGTCCGTCCGGCGCCAGGGCGGCGGCCGGCGATCCGTTGCGCAAAAAGGCGGCCGAGGCGGGCGTGGAACTGGTGGCGACGCCAAAAGAACTTTGCGCGCGCGCGCAGCTCATCATCGCGGTGACACCGGGGCGGGCCGCGCTCGCGGCGCTGCGCTCGGTGCGCCCTTATCTGAGTGACCGGCACATCTACGCCGATGCCAGCGCCGCTTCGGTCAAGGCGATGGAACAGGCGGGACGGCTGCTCGCGGGGCGGGCGGGTTTCGTCGACGCCGCGATCATGGGCACGGTGCCGCTCAACGGCATCAAGGTCGTCACCATGGCCAGCGGTTCGCATGCCGCGCGCTTTCGCGCGCTGATGGCGCCTTACGGCATGAACATCCAGGTGGTCGGCGACCAGCCCGGCGCGGCGAGCGCGATGAAGCTGATCCGCAGTGTGTTCATGAAAGGGCTCGCCGCGCTGCTGCTCGAATCGCTGGAAGCGGCGCAGCGCCGCGGCGTCCTCGACGCCGTGGCGGCGGACATCGCGGGATCGATAGACGAACGCCCGTTCGCGCAAACCATCAAGCGCTTCGTCTGCGGCACGGCGGTGCACGCCGGGCGGCGCGTGCACGAGATGGGGGATGCGCTCGAACTGCTGCGCGCAACCGGCGGTTCCACGCGCATGACGCGCGCCACCCGCGCCATGATTGTCGAGATCGCCGGCATGGGTCTGCGCGAGCATTTCGGCGGGCGCGAGCCCGATGCGATCGCGCCGGTGCTGGAGGCGGTGATACGCGCGCGCGGGTGAGGCACTAGGGAAGCGGTTTTGTCATTCCCGCGAAGGCGGGTATCCCCTTCCCCCGCTTGCGGGGGAAGGTAGGATGGGGGCTACTCTAGCAACTTACTATATCCCCGCCTTCGCGGGGACGACTTAATCAGGGCTTCCCTAGCAGCCTGTCGGACTTTGAAGGCACTTTCGCATTTTTTCCGGGGCGGTTTTGCCTAAGGAGCTTGTCCCAAGTCCGACAAGCTCCTCGCCTTACCGGGTTTCCGCAGCGACTCCGGAACCGTGCACCCGGCGGCTGAAACGATATCCCTTGTAACTGAATATCATGCCATCAGGCGTGATCTGCTCCAGCGTGAGACCGGGCGCCAGGGACATGCCTTCCCGCAGCAGCCGGTCGTTGATGCTGACGAGACGGTCCCTGGGTTGGCTCGAATAAGCATGAACCGAAATCGACATGCCCGGAATCTCCTGCTGTATCGGGAGCGGCAGTTCGGCCATAGTCATCACGCTTTGTTCCTGCGCGGCGCCAGTGCCGGTGCCGGCGGGCTTCTGCGGCGCAGGCGTTGCCGCCTGCTTCGGGACGGCAGCAACCGCTTTGGGCGGCGCGCGGTGCGTCTCAGTCCGGGCGAGCGCGGGCAGGTCCTGTTTGATGACGGCACTCGTAGGCAGCGGGGCAGACCGCGCGGCTGATGCTGATTTCCGCGCCGACGGTTCCTGTTCCGGCTGCCATGGGCGCAGCCAGCCGATCACCATGCCGGCGCCGACCAGTGCCCCCCCCAGCAGGACATACCACAAGAACGCGGGTTGTCTGGGCGCCGCCACCGTGGCCTGCGCCGTCAGCAGCGTCGGCGCCATGCCGCGCTGACGCTGTTTGTCGGATTTCCTGAGCGCCTCGAGAATATACGACATGCTTATTTTTCCGATTGCCCGTGGAACAGCTTCGGCGCCGCTTGATCGGCCACGCCGCTCAGGCGCATCAGGGTCTGACGTCCGACGGTGCCGTCGGGTATCAATCCCTGAGCGAGCTGAAACTGTTTGACCCGACGCACCAGGGCATCATCGAACACCGGATCCCTGCCTGCTTCCGCCACACTGCCCTGCGCTTGTGCGAGTTGTTTGCGTACCCATTCCACAGCCGGTCCACGGTCACCCAGCCGTATCTTCTCGCCCGCAACCGGCGGCATGCGCCACAGCAAGGTATATTGCCCCGACCATTGTGCCGCCAGGGCGCCAAGAGCGACCGTCCTGGTTTCCGCGCCGATGGCAAAGGTGGCGGTTTTATCTGCAAGCGTCGTCAGCGTCGCATGGAATTCCCGGCCCTGTTCGTCGCGCATGGGCAGTACTGCGGGCCGGTTGAATTGACGCAGTTCATCCAATCCGCCGCGGGCCGTTCGACAGCGCAAACCCAGGCCGGCAGCCTGCCGGCAGGCATCCGCGCCTTGATAGTCCGCACCCCATGCCCGGAACAACGCGGCGTAAGCCATCGCCTGGCTGCGCGCGCGCGGTTCCTCCGCCGGCCATTCCAGGGTAGCTCCCGGCTTGGCATCTTTGGTTGGATCGGCAGCCTTCGCCGACGTTGCGGATGCAACGGGTTTTGCAATGGTTTTCCGCGCCGCCGCCATTTGGGTATCCGGCTGCCCCTGCTGATACACCGCCAGCGCCATTGCGCCGCCGGCCACCAGAATCAAGAGCGCCGAGAGAGGGCGCAGCCTGCTGCGGCGCCGTAACGGCTGGGGGAACACCTCGCGCGCCGCCTGCGCGAGGGTCGCACGATCGATCCGTTCCTTGCCTTGCACGTAGGCACCCAGCAACGCCCGGTCGCACAGCACGTTGATGATCCGGGGGACGCCGCCGCTCAAGCGGTACACCCGGCCCATGAGCGCGGCGGGAAACAACTGCCGTTTTGCTCCCGCCACCTCGAGGCGGTGTTGTATATAGGCTGCGGCTTCCGGCTTGGTCAGCGGCCCCAGGTGATAGCGCGCGA
>CAYIRZ010000014.1:0-20571 GCA_964365845.1 uncultured Streptomycetaceae bacterium | reverse complement strand
CCGCGGGTAGCGCAGCAGTTCGACCGACGCGTAGAACGCGTCCATATCGAGGTGGGCGATAAAGTGTTGGGACATTAATTACTAATTACCACTTGAATTAGTATTTGGCTCTGCTTGACTACCAGTCCACTACTAATCAACCACTAAATTAGTAGCAAAGCCGTACAATGACCGCTCTAATAATATAACCAATTTATTTTAATTGAAAATTATTTGTAGACAAGCTGGCGGTTCTTTTCAGGGAGACCCGTTCGCCCCTGGTCGAAGGCCGTTATTTGCACTGGGATGAACTGCGAAGGCCACCAACGCAGTCACGTTGTCGTTTACGAAACCGCGCGCTCCGATCTGCTCGGCCTGGCAAAACTGGGGCTGTTGGTGAAATCCCAATCCGGCCGGGCTTTCGTGTTTACCGCCCCGAACGATTTACGGGAGCGAATCGACAAGCTTCAGAACACTCTTAATTCAGGAAGTCAATAAAGGCGTTTGCCTCACATACTGATTCGACTCAAGCTCTTTCAGCATAAAGTGAGCAACATCTGCGCGGGAAATCCTGCCCGCGGTGACCCCGGTCATGTCGGTTGGCGTTTTATAATTTCCGGTTAACGGCCCATTGGTAAGAAAACCGGGGCGTACGATAGTCCAGTCGACATCGCTCGCCCTGATCAGCGCTTCCTGGCGGTCTTTATCCGCATAGACAGGCTTGAGCAGGAGCGGGTAAAAAATACGGTCGTAAAGAAACCCCCCATGTCCCTTGCTGTCTCCCGCGCCTATGCCGGTCACGCAAAGCAGCCGCCTGACCCCAGCTTTTTTCATGGCCTGAAGCAGATTGCCGGTCCCCTCCGAAAAGACCGTTATTTGTATCCACGGTGCTTTGACCCCGATCGTGCAACACACCGCATCCTGGCCAGCCATCGCAAGCGCGACCGATTCCGGATCCAGAATATCGCCCGTCACCACTCTAAGCCGTTCATGTTGTGCGGCAAGCCTTCGCGGATCGCGCACCAGGGCCGTTACGGTATGCCCGGACGCCAGGGCCTGTTCAAGAAGCCGCCGCCCGATCCCGCGAGTGGCGCCAACAATCAGAATATTCATGATCTGCTCCTTTTTTGACAGCAATCCTCAGGCCTTGACCGCATCCGGTTCTCCGATTCTCGCACCACGGCATCGTCCCCGTATTCCAAACCCGCCAACGATTCGTTAATGCACTAGCCTTTCACCTCTGTATAATGCGCGTTTTTCCCTAAAAACAAATAGTTAAGCTTCTTATGCTACTTTACGCCCTGACGATATTCACGAGCGCGTTTCTGCTGTTCATGGTCCAGCCGATCATGGCGAAACAGATTCTGCCGTGGTTCGGCGGCTCCGCCGCGGTATGGACCACCTGCCTCGTATTCTTCCAGTTCCTGCTGCTGTTCGGCTACGCCTATTCCGACTGGACCATGCGCAAGCTGCCGTCGCGCCGGCAGGTGATCCTGCATATTATCCTGCTGGTGCTGAGCCTCGCGTCGCTGCCGATCGTACCCGACGCATCGTGGAAGCCCGATGCAGATGACGATCCGTCGTTTCGCATACTGGGCTTGCTGATGGTGACCATAGGACTGCCGTACTTTCTGCTGTCCACCACCGGGCCGCTGGTGCAGGCATGGTTCGCGCGCACTTTCCCGGCGGGCACCGTCTATCGCCTGTTCGCGCTGTCCAATTTCGCGTCGCTGCTCGCGCTGCTTTCCTATCCGTTCGCGGTCGAGCCGTGGATCACCACGCGGCAGCAATCCTATGTCTGGACCGCGGGTTATGTGTTTTTCGTGCTGCTGTGTGTCGCATCCGCCATCTACAGCCTGCGCTCGCAAAACCAGTTTGCCCCCGCCAAGGCGGCGGTCGACGCGGTCAACGACGGCCCGGCGCCGAAATTCAGGGAATACGCGCTCTGGCTCACGCTCTCCGCCATGGGCTCGTTCATGCTGCTCGCCGTGACCAATCACATCACGCACGACGTCGCATCGGTGCCTTTCCTGTGGATCCTGCCGCTTACGCTTTACCTCGTCACCTTCATTTTGTGCTTCGAAGGCCGCGGCTGGTATCGGCGTCGCTACTTCTTCACCCCGATGCTGATCATCGTCGCCGTAATGGCCTGGGCTCTCCACGCCGACGGCGGCATCATGGACATCAAGGAGGCGATCCCGCTCTATCTTGTCGGGCTGTTCGTGTGCTGCATGTTTTTCCATGGCGAACTGGCGGACATGAAGCCCGCGCCGCGCTATCTGACGACCTTCTATCTGATGGTCTCGCTCGGCGGCGCGTTGGGCGGCCTGCTGGTCGGATTTGTCGCGCCCAAGTTTTTCAACACCTATTACGAATTCGGCATCGGCCTCGTCATCACGCTGTTGCTGGCCGCCTATCTCACGCGCAGGCTGCCGGCTTTAGTCCCGCTGCTTGCCCTGGGCGTCGCCGGGTTCACCGGCTTCCAGGTCGTTAACTACATTCAGATGCTGTCGCAGGACACTCGCGTCATGGCGCGCAATTTCTACGGCACGCTGCGGGTCAAGGACACCGGACTGGAAACCAGCGATAGCGCAATGCGGCGGCTGATGCACGGGGTCATCATGCACGGCGAGCAATACCTCGCGCCCGCCAAGCGCAGCGAGCCCACCACTTATTACGGCCCGGATGCCGGCATCGGGCTCGCCATCAAGGTCAGCCAGCCGGCGCCGCTGCGCATCGGCGTCGTCGGCCTGGGCGCGGGCACGCTGGCGGCCTATGGCCGCCCGGGCGACGTCTATCGCTTTTACGAAATCAACCCGCAGGTGATCGATATCGCGCGCTCGCAATTCTCCTTCCTCGGCAACAGCGCCGCAAAGATAGAAACCGTTCTGGGCGATGCGCGGCTCAACATGGAGCGCGAGCCGCCGCAACAGTACGACGTGCTGGCGATCGACGCCTTTTCCAGCGATTCGATTCCGGTCCACCTCATCACCAAGGAGGTGATGGCGGTTTACCTGCGGCACGTCAAGCCCGATGGCATCATCGCGTTTCACGTCACCAACCGCTTTCTGCGGCTGGCGCCGGTGGTCAAACGCATCGCCGACGAATACAAGCTGCAGGTTGCGCTGGTCGTCGACGACGCCGACGACAACGATCTCGCGAAAACCGACTGGGTGCTCGTCGCCCGCAACGGCAAGCTGCTGGAACGCGAGGAGATCGCCGGCGTTACGAGCGAGATCGACGAAATCTCCGGACTCAAGCTATGGACCGACGACTACAACAACCTGTTCAAGATCCTGAAGTGATTTCTAGAAGCCGTCTCAAAAATACTTAAAACCTGATGAAGCCGCCGATGAATTCTTTTCAATACCCCCTTGAGGGGTACGCCGATAGAACCCACTTGGCACCAAGACTGTGGCGCGAGGTGCGACGCCTATTCACGGCCACCCTGATTTTCATCGCCGCGGCCGTCCCGGCCGCGGCTGCCCAGCCGCAAGCCGACAGCAGAGGACTGCCGACGCTGGCGCCGCTGGTCAACGAAGTCACGCCCGCGGTGGTCAACATCTCGGTCATCACCCGTTCGCCGCTCGAAGATAATCCGCTGTTCCGCGACCCTTTCTTCCGCCGTTTCTTCAACCTGCCCGACCGCCCGCAGCGCAGCGAGCAGGCCGCCGGCTCGGGCGTCATCATCGATGCCGCGCGCGGCTATATCCTGACCAACCATCATGTGATCAAGGACGCCGAGCAGGCGATCGTCACGCTCAAGGACCGGCGCCAGTTCCAGGCCAGGGTCGTCGGCGCCGACCCCGGCACCGACATCGCGGTGCTGCAGATCCCGGCGCAGAACCTGACGGCGCTCAAGCTCGGCGATTCCGATCGGCTGCAGGTCGGCGATTACGTCATCGCCATCGGCAACCCGTTCGGCATCGGCCAGACCGTGACTTCCGGGATCGTCAGCGCGCTCGGCAGGAGCGGGCTGTCGGTCGAGGGCTACGAGGACTTCATCCAGACCGACGCCTCGATCAACCCCGGCAATTCAGGCGGCGCGCTGGTCAACCTGCGCGGGGAACTCGTCGGCATCAACACCGCCATCATCGGCCCCGCCGGCGGCAACGTCGGCATCGGCTTCGCGGTACCTTCCAACATGGCGCGCGCGGTAATGAACCAGATCGTGCGCTACGGCGAGGTGCGGCGCGGCCGGCTCGGCATCGAAATGGCGGATCTCACGCCCGAGATCGCGAAAAAACTCGGTGTCGCCACGCTCGACGGCGCGCTGATCGCCGACGTGCAATCCGGCTCGCCGGCCGAGAAGGCGGGCCTGCGCCAGGGCGACGTGGTAGTGGCGCTGAACGGCCGCGCCATCCGCACCGCGTCGGAACTGCGCGCGCGGCTGGGGCTGACGCCGGTCGGCGAGGAAGTCGAGATGCGGGTCAACCGCGGCGGCGCGGAGCGCGCGTTGCGCACCCGGATCGCCGCGCCGCAGGAAATGGCCAGCGGCGGCGGCCAGGCCGTGCCGCAGCTGCCGGGCATGAAAATGGTCAAGATCGAGCGCGGCAGCCCGCTCTACCAGCGCCTGCGCGGCGGCGGGCTTGTCGCCGCCGCCGTGGACCAGGGCAGCCGCGCCTTCCAGGCCGGCTTCCGCCCGGGCGACATCATCTACGCCATCAACCGGCGGCGCGTCCAGACGCTGGCGGAGTTTCAGGCGGCCCTGAAGGATGCCGAGCACGGCTTCGCGGTGAGCCTGCTGCGCGGGGATTTCAGCATCACCATCATCGTCCGCTGATTCCCGCCGCTTTTCAAAAATAAAAAGCCCTGCCGCGGAAGACCGGGCGGCGCCTTACCTGTCCGAGGTTAACGCGCGATTTCGGCGCATGAGCAAGCCGCCGGCAACCAACATCGCGGAGTTCGAGATGAATACCGGATAGAAGCCGAATGCCGTACCGATGCTACCGAAAGCGAGCGGGATCACCAGGTGCGCGAAATTGTTCACCGTCACGCGCAGGCCGGCGGATTCCGCCACGCGCCCAAGCGGCGACAGCGTATAGATCAAAGACATCGACATCGGCTGGCCGCAGCCCACCCCCAGCCCCAGCAGGAACGCGATTGCCGCCAGCGTGTAGGCGCCGTGGAAAAACGGGAACAGCGCAAACGCACATGCGGCGACGAAAATCGAGTAGGTTAGAATTTCGGCTTCACTGGAACGCTTCACCAGGCGCGGCAGCACGATGCGGATCACGAAAGTGGCCAACGCGAACACGCCGAGCACCGTGCCGATGGCGGAAGCCGACAGGCCTATGGAGTGGCCGTAGACCGGCATGTAGAACTGAAACAGATCCCATGCCGACGAGATGATGCCGCTGGCAATGAAGGTGTTGCGCAGCTTGGGTATGCGCCAGAGGTCAAGCGCGCTGTTCTTGGCGGAGTCCCCCTCGTGTTTGACCGCCTTGGGCAGGAATCCTGCCCGGAATAACAAAAACAATATGGGGATCACGGTGAACGCGGCCAGCACCAGGAATGTCGGCAGGTGGCCCAGATAGTCTATGGAAAACCCCGCGGCCATGGGCCCCACTAATCCTGCCGCGGAAAATCCGAGACTGACCAGCGCATAGTTGCGCGACCGGTTTTCCACGCCACCTATGCCCCCCGCGATACCCGTCACCGTGACAAAAAAGAAATGAAATGACGTGCCGAGCAGCAGGGCCGAGAGATAAAGCGTGACCATACCCGGAAAAATCGGCGGCAACAGCAACGCCAGCGCCACGCCGACCGTACCCAAGGTCATCGGCAGCCGCGGCCCGACGCGATCCGCCAGTTTGCCGATATAGACCGCAAACAGCATCGGGCACAGCGCGTAAAGCGCCATCAGCACGCCTATCGTGAACTGGCTGGCCCCCAGGTCCAGCGCGTACAACGCGACCGCGACACGGCTGCCCCCGAACCCGGCATGGGTCAGGGTGCACATCATCACGATCAGGTATATCGCCATTTATGAGCAAACGAAGAAGGCGCGGCAGCAATGACACGCCCGAAAGCGCCAGCGAGAAGCACAAGGATGAGTCCGCAATTTGAGACCAATTTTAACACTGAGCGAAAAACTCAGGGCCCGGGATTCCATATTGCGGTCAAACCTTGCCGGCCCGCCTAGCAGCCTGTCGGATTTGGCCCCATACGCCGGAACCCGTAGTGTTGTTTGTCGGACTTGGGTACGACAAACTCCTAGCGCGGCACGGTCAGATAATGCACCGCGAACCATTGCCGCGGATCGGTCCAGCAAGCCGCGGGCTCGAATCCGGCCGATCGCGCAAGCTGTTGAAACTCCCCGACCGAATACTTGCAGGAGTTTTCGGTATGTATGGTTTCGCCGGGACGGAAGTCGAAAATGCGGCCGCCAAGCGTCACGCGCTGCGCTTTGAGACTCACCAGATGCATCTCGATGCGCCCCGCCCCGGCGTTGTAAAAAGCATGGTGACGGAAAGCGGGCAGGTCGAAGTCCGCCCCGAGTTCGCGGTTGATGCGGGCGAGCAGGTTGAGGTTGAACTCGACGGTAACGCCCTGTGCGTCGTTGTAGGCGGCGTGAAGCAGCGCGTGGTCTTTCTTGAGGTCCACGCCCACCAGCATGGCGCCTTCGGCACCGGCGAGCGCCCGGGCATTGCGCAGAAACGCCTGCGCTTCCGGCGCCGTGAAATTGCCTATGGTCGAGCCCGGGAAATAGATCACGCGGCGGCGCGCGGACATGCTCCCGATTTCCGGCAGCCTGAACGGCCGCGAATAATCGGCGCACACGGCAATGATTTCGAGCTTCGGAAACGCCTCGGCCAGTTGCATGGCGGAAACCCTGAGCTGCTCGCCGGCGATATCGATCGGCACATAAACAGCCGGGTCGAGCGCGGCTATCAGTACGCGCGTCTTGCGGCTGGTGCCGCTGCCATACTCGATCAGGATGCCGTCCGGCCCGAGGTGCCTTGCCATCTCAGGCGCGCGCGCCTGCATCATCGCCATTTCCGTGCGCGTCGGATAATACTCGGGAAGCCCGCAAATCGTGTCGAACAGCTCGCAGCCACGGGCATCATAGAAGTACTTCGGGTTCAGGGCCTTCTGTGGCCTGGACAGCCCGCTCAGGACGTCCTCAAGAAAACTTCCGGCCTCGGGTTGCAGATCATAAAAGGCGATGCCGGGGCGCGCTTGCTCCATGGAGGTATCGGCTTTGGAAAGGCGGTATTGTCAGCGTGGGCCCACGCTGTTGCGGGTATTTTTTGTTCCCGCCATGCCTGTCGCGCAAGCGCCGGCTCAGCCCGCCGGCTGGCGTGCGCTATGGCTTTCGATCCACTTCTTGATGCGGTTGGCATCGCCCATGCGCGAAAGCTTGCCCCATGAATCGAGCAATACGATCACCACTGAAGTCGATGCGATTTCCGCCTGCATGACCAGGCAGCGCCCGGCCTCGCTGATGTAGCCGGTCTTGGACAAGCCGATATGCCAGCTCGGATTCTTGACCAGCCCGTTGGAATTCCGGTACCGCAGGGTGCGGCCGTTGGCAAGCCTGACGGTACGATCCGTATCGGTCGTGTATTCACGAACCAGCGGGTAACGATAGGCGGCATTAACCATCTTCACCAGGTCCTGTGCGGTCGATACGTTGTCACTGGACAATCCGGTGCTGTCGACAAAGCGCGTGCGCCACATGCCGAGTTCAATGGCCTTCTGATTCATGGCCGAGACGAAAGCCGCGGTGCCTCCGGGATAGGCGCGGCCGAGCGCCGCGGCAGCCCGATTCTCGGAAGCCATCAGCGCCAGACGCAGCAAATCGCCGCGCGTCAGTTCACTACCGACCTTGAGCCGCGAGCGCGTGCCTTTGATATCGTCGATATCGGCCTCACTGATCCTGACGTGCTCATCGAGCGCGGGCTTGGCATCGAGCGTCACTATTGCCGTCATCAGCTTGGTGATGGAAGCGATCGGCACCACGGTCCCGGTGTTTTTCGCGTAGAGCGCACGGCCATCGTCCTGATGGACGACCAGTACTGACGCCGACTTGAGATTGAGGTTTTTGGCCCGCTCCGCAAAGGCCGCGTCCATGACGCGGTCGCCACTGGCAATACGAGTTTCCCTGTCGACGGCAGGGCCTTCGGTCTGCGCCGCCATTGCGCCACCGGTGAAAACCAGGCCTGCTGCCAGCACCCCCATGAATTTGTTCAGGACTCCCTCCCCCCAGGAGTTTGTCGGACTTAGCCCCGACAAACTCCTATAGCGTTATATCCTTTACGGCATGCCATGCCGCACATTTAGCTTGCAAAATACTAGGTTAGGCCGGAATTTTCAACAACTTTTTTAAGTATCTACCTGTTTCCGAAGAAAAAACGCGGCAGAATGCGGAAGTAAAGGGGCAAAAAAAACTCCGCTCGGGACAGTGTGGGTTGTCCCGGCGGAGATTAAAGAGGCCATGCAACCGTCCGCTCAGCACGGACAATTACAACTACCAGGCCTCCGAGGAGGAAAAACCGAACAAAAAAATCACGGGATGCCGCTTGGCAATCCTGTAGTTTCGATGCACACCTTAACAATCCCGGCTTACGTGAAGCTTACGAAAGTATGCGGAGCGGATGATGACGGTCCGGCCGGCCGCAAACACCGAAGCGGCGGCTGCTGTAAACTATTTGCAACTGAACAACGGGTTCCTGGCAAATGCGCGTGCTGATTGTTGAGGATGACCCGGTGCTGGCCGACGGTCTGACGCGTACGTTGCGCCAGGCCGATTATGCCGTCGATTGCATCAACGACGGCGCCGAAGCCGATCACGTGCTGGCGGCCCAAAGCTATGACCTGGTGATCCTCGACCTTGGATTGCCCAAGATCGACGGCTTCGAAGTGCTGCGCCGCCTGCGCCACCGCGGCGTCAAAGTGCCGGTACTGGTGCTGACCGCGCGCGACGCCCTGCAAGACCGCGTCAAGGGGCTCGACCTTGGCGCCGACGATTATATGACCAAGCCGTTTGACCTGCCGGAACTCGAGGCACGGGTGCGCGCGTTGATCCGCCGCGGTCAGTCCGGCGGCAGCTCGACACTTACCCACGGCGCGTTAACGCTTGATATCGCCGGCCGGCGCGCCACCCTGAACGACGAACCGCTCGAACTCTCGGCGCGCGAGTTGGGCGTCCTGGAAGTCCTGATGATGCGCAGCGGACGCGTGGTCGGCAAGGAGCAGCTCGCGGAACAGCTCTATGGCTGGGACGAGGAAGTCGGCGCCAACGCGATCGAGGTCTATGTGCACCGTCTGCGCCGCAAGCTCGAGCCCGCCGGGGTCGTGATTCGCACCATACGCGGACTCGGCTACCTGCTCGAAAAAACACCGAATGCCTAAATTACGCACGCTGCGCCGCCAGCTTCTGGTCTGGCTGGCGGCCCCGCTGATCGTGCTGTGGTCGATCAGCACCATGGTCGATTACGACATCGCCAACCGCTTTGTCAATCTCGCCTATGATCGGGCCCTGCTCGAGACGGCCCTCGATATCGGCCGGCAGGTCAGGGTGCTCAATAACCGCATCTATGTCGATTTGCCGGAGGTCGCCATAAAGATGCTGCAAAGCCGCGAATCCGGCCGGGCTTACTATCTCGTCACCGGTCCCGGGAACGAATTCATCACGGGCGATCCCGATCTGCCTCCCCCGCCCGATCCATTGCCCGAGCGGCTCGATTACTACGATGATGAATACCAGGGCAAGCCGGTACGCATCGTTGCACTGCAACTGCCGGTGGAAACAGGCAAAGAACAGGGATTCGTGATGGTGCAGGTTGCGGAAAATCGCTCCGCGCGCACCGAATTTGCGCGCCTGATTCTTCTCCGTATGATGCTGCCGCAGGCGCTGCTGATCCTGCTGGCCGCGGTCCTGGTGTGGTACGCGGTGGGCCGCGGTCTTGCGCCGCTGTCGACACTGCGCAAGGAAATAGAAAACCGCTCGCACCGCGATCTCTCCGCGCTGCCGGAAGAGCAGGCGCCGCAGGAGGTGCAGCCGCTGATCCGGGCGATGAACGATCTTCTGCAGCGCCTCTCCGAGACCCTCGCTGCGCAACAGCGCTTCATCGCCGATGCCGCACACCAGTTACGCACGCCGGTAGCAGGCATCAAGACCCAGACCGAGCTTGCGCTGCGGCAATCGCCATCCGGGGATGCCCAGGCCACGCTGCACCAGCTCCATACCGCAACCGAACAGATCACGCGCCTCATCAACCAGCTCCTGTCGCTGGCGCGTGCCGAGCCGGGCACCGAGCGCGTACACGCCGCCGAAAAGCTCGACCTGAACAAACTGGTGCGCGAGGCCACCACCGAATGGGTACCGCGCGCCCTGGCGCGCAATATCGACCTTGGCTTCGACAGCCCGCAGGATGGCGTAACGATAGAGGGCGACGCATTCCTGCTGCGGGAAATGCTCAACAACCTGCTCGACAATGCGATCCGCTATACCCAGGCCGGCGGCCAGGTGACGGTGCATATCGTGCCGGATGCCAGCCATATCGTGCTGTCAGTCGAGGACAATGGTCCGGGAATTCCGGAGTCCGAGCGCGAACGAGTATTCGAGCGGTTTTATCGCGTGCTCGGCACCAGTGTCGAGGGCTGCGGCCTGGGCCTTGCCATCGTGCGCGAGATCGCCCAGCGCCATGGCGCCGAAGTTTCGCTCGGCCAGGGCGCCGGCGGCAGCGGCACGGTTATCAGGATTACTTTCCCCAGGAGTTTGTCGGGCTTAGCCCCGACAAACTCCTAATCGCTGTGTCTTTGAGTTGTAACAAAACACGGGGTCTTACACCGCCGCCGCGACATCCGGCTCGACGGCTTCCTTGCTCTTGCGCTTTTCATCCTCCTGTTGCTGCAGCGCCCACATCTGAGCATAGGTACCGGCGCGCACGAGAAGCTGCTGATGCGTGCCGCGCTCGATGATGCGGCCGTGATCCATCACCAGGATCTGGTCGGCATCCATCACGGTGGACAGGCGGTGCGCGATCATGAGCGTCGTATGGCCGCGCGCGATGCGATGCAGCTCGGCCTGGATCGCTTTTTCCGATTTTGAATCGAGCGCCGAGGTGGCCTCGTCGAATATCAGGATCTGCGGGCTCTTCAGGATCGCGCGCGCAATGGCCACGCGCTGTTTCTCGCCGCCGGACAGCTTCAGGCCCCGCTCGCCGACACGCGCTTCATACCCATCCGGCAAGCTGGCGATGAAATCGTGAATATGCGCCGCCTGGGCGGCCTCGATGACTTCTTCGGGCGCGGCATCGGGACGGCCATAGTGGATGTTGTAGCGGATGGTATCGTTGAACAGCACCGTGTCCTGCGGCACGATGCCGATCGCCGCGCGCAGACTGGCCTGTCTGAGATTCCGGATATCGATACCGTTGATCAGGATGGCGCCGCCGGTCACGTCATAAAACCGGTAGAGCAGCCGCGCCAGCGTCGATTTTCCCGAGCCGCTGTGCCCCACCACCGCGATCTTGCTGCCTGCCGGCACTTCAATATCGACGCCGAACAGGATCTGCCGCTTGGGATCGTAGCTGAACTCGACGTGATCGAAGCGGATCGTCGCCCCGCCCGCGGGCAGGTCCACGGCATCGGGGCGGTCCTCGATCTCGCGGTTTTCTTCGAGCAGCCGGAACATGTGCTCCATGTCGATCAGCGCCTGCTTGATCTGGCGGTAGACGCTGCCGAGAAAATTGAGCGGGATATAGAGCTGGATCAGCAGGCCGTTGATCAGCACCAGATCTCCCAGCGTCAGCGCCCGGTCGACCACGCCCTGCGCCGCAAGCAGCATCAGCAGCGTAACCGCCACGGCGATGATCAGGCTTTGGCCGATGTTCAGGAGCCCCAGCGATGCCTCGCTTTTTACCGCCGCCGATTCGTATTTCTCCAGGTTTTCGTCGTAGCGCCCGGCCTCATAGTCTTCATTGTTGAAATATTTGACGGTCTCGTAGTTGAGCAGGCTGTCGATGGCACGGGTATTGGCTTTTGAATCGAGTTCGTTGGCGCGGCGGCGGATTTCCGTGCGCCACTCGGTGATCGCCACGGTGAACGCCAGATAGATCGCGATGGCGACAAAGGTCACCGCGACGAAGCGCCAGTCGAATTTCGCGAACAGGACGAGCGCGACCAGGCCGAATTCCAGCAGCACCGGAATGATCGAGAACAGCATGTACGAAAGCAGCGTGGAAATGCCGCGCGTGCCGCGTTCGATGTCGCGCGACATGCCGCCGGTCTGGCGATCGAGATGAAAGCGCAACGACAGATGGTGCAAATGACGGAACACCCTCAGCGCGATGCGGCGGATCGCGCGCTGGGTGACGCGCACGAACACCACATCGCGCAGTTCGGCGAACAACGTGGTGGAAAGGCGCAGCGCGCCGTAGGCAACGAGCAGCGCCACGGGCAGCGCCAGCACCGCCTGGGTCGCATCGAGCGCGTCGACGACCTCCTTCAGCACCAGCGGCACGCCGACGTTGGCGAGCTTGGCCGCCATCAGGAAAATCAGCGCAACGATTACCCTGCCCTTGAATTCCCACAGATACGGCAGCAGCATCGGCACCACGCGCCATTCCCGCCGGCGGGGCAATGCGCGATCCGCCGGCGCGGCCGCCGACGCAGAGTGGGTATGGCTTGTCATTTTCCGATTATCTTACAAGAGATGAGGCAGGTAACAGTTCCAAGCCCTCGCGCTGATCGACATGCATCGCATGAATGCATTATTCTATATATTAATCATTGAGTTACATATCTTCCCGGAGCTATGGTGAAAGTGTAACTTTCTGTAAAACACGAAACGATCGAGCGCGATTTGCGTTCTAATAGAAACAGGCGGGATTGCAGTGATACAACCACCGGCTGAACGATCAATACAAGGAGTTCCGCAATGAAAATGAAATTGTCCGTCTGTGTTGCCTTGGCGCTGACTGCGATGGGCGCAAGCGCGGCGGATTATACCGATACCGCGCAGGTGATTTCGTCCAAACCCATCATCGAGCGCGTTACCGAACCGCGCCAGGAGTGCACGAATGACACCGCGGCCGTGGCACAACCCAAGGAACGCGGTGTAGCAGCACCGATTCTGGGCGGCGTCACCGGCGCCGTGATCGGACGCCAGGTCGGCGGCGGCAGCGGCCGTGATGTCGCCACCGCGGCGGGTGCCGTGGCCGGCACCGTCATCGGCGACCGCGCCGCTAACCCCGACAGCAACCGTTCCTACACCGGTTCGATAGTGGGTGGCCTGGCAGGAGCGCTCCTCGGTAATCAGGTCGGACAAGGGCGCGGCAGTGCCGCCGCTACCGCGGTCGGTGCGATCGCCGGCAGCATGATCGGCGACCGCGTCGACAACCGCCAGACCGCAAGCGCGCCGCCGGTACAGCGCTGCCGCACGGTGGAAACCGCGCGCGAAATCGTCAAGGGTTATACCGTGGTCTACCGGTATGGCGGGCGGGACATCACCACCACGATGCCGTACGATCCCGGCAAGACAGTCAAAGTCGGCATCGGCATCATCGATGACAGCCGTGACAACACGGCATCGACCGCGCGCGTGATGGACGGCAACGTACGCGAAGTCGGCACACCAAATCCAACGGCACGCACGACGCCATTGAGCGCGCTGCCCGAGGGCAATTACTCCTACCGCTATTAAATCCGTGAGGAGTTAGGAGTGAGGAGTGAAGCACACCCCCTTCTCTTTTTCGCCTCACGCCTAACGCCTCCCGCCTCGGGGTTTGTTTACACCTCGCGCGCGCTGCCGTAGCCGGAAATGCCGGTCAGTACGCGCGCCAGGCCGTAGCACAGCCACATCGCAATCCGCGCCGGCAGGGGCTGATTTTTCCACCCCTCCCGCCTGACCTGATGCGCGCCAGCCAGCATCGCTGCGACCAGGCTTTGCCGCAGGCCGGCGGCAAATTCCCGATCCTCGATCACCACATTGGCCTCACGCGCCAGCAGCAGGCTCAGGGGATCGATGTTGGACGAACCCACGGTTGTCCAATGCCGGTCGATCACCGCCACCTTGGCGTGCAGGAAACTCTTGCCGTACTCGTGGATCTCGATCCCGGCGTCAAGGAATGCTCCATAGAGTGCATGCGAGGCGTAATGCAGCAATACATATTCGACCTTCCCCTGCAGCAGAAGCACCACGCGCACGCCGCGCGCCGCGGCCTCCATCAGGGCGCGCCGGAAGCTCAAACCCGGGAAAAAATAAGAACTGGCGATCAGGATTTCGGAGCGCGCGCCGGTAATCGCCGCGAGGTAAGCCTCCTCGATATCGCTGCGATGGCGCAGGTTATCGCGTATCAGGAAGGCGGCGCGCTGATTGCCGTGCCGCTCGCCATCAGCCTGCAATGATGTTCGATTATGCCAATCCTGCCCGAGCTGCGTGAATTCGACCAGCGCCCATAATCGCTTAACTACCGGATGGATGCTTTTGAGCAGCGGCCCTTCGATGCGTACCGCGTAATCGATCCGGGGCGGCGTGTGGCCCGGGGTATGCATCTCGTCGATGATGTTGATGCCGCCGACAAACGCGATACGCGCATCGATTACCGCCAGCTTGCGGTGCATGCGGCGCAGCCGCTGCCTCTGGAATGTCCAGGGCGCGATATCGGGCCGATAGACAAAAAATCTGACGCCGGCGTTTTGCATCTCGGCGACAAGGCCGGGGGCGAGTTTCCTCGAGCCGTAACCGTCGACCAGCAGATGTGTTGCCACGCCGCGCCGCGCCGCGCGCTTGAGCGCCGCCGCGATACGGCGCCCCGCGATATCGTCCTCGAAAATATAGGTCTCGATGTGGATTTCGTGGCACGCGGCGTCGCATTCCGCTTCCAGCGCCGGAAAATATTCGCCGCCTCTCGTGAGCAGGGTGATGCGATTGCCATCGACCAACTCGCTCATTATATGGAAGCCGGCGGGACGAGTTTCAGCGTCGTTGTCAGTGCGGCGTGGTCGGAGAGACGCGCCCACGCCCGGCCATGGTGGACATGCGCGTGGCTGACCTCGAAACCGCGAACGTAGATGCGGTCAAGACGCAACAGCGGCATCGCCGCCGGAAAGCTGCGCGCCGGAGCGCCGTGCATGAGCTCGAACACTTCGTGCATATTGAGTGGATGCGCAAGCTCGTAGGTCGCCTTGTGGCGCCAGTGCCAGTCGTTGAAATCCCCGGCCACGATGAGCGGCGCATCGGCCGGCACCCAGCGCTCGATGCGCTGCCTCAGCTTTTCGAGCTGGACACCGCGGGCGCGCGCAGTGAGCGCCAGATGCACGCAGACACAGTGCAAAGGCCGCGGCCAGCCGGGAATCTCGATCTCGCAATGCAACAGACCGCGCCGCTCGAAGCGATGAGAGGAAACGTCCTGATTATCCCAGCGCGTAATCGGGTAACGCGACAGAATGGCATTGCCATGATGTCCGGCATCATAAACCGCGTTCCTGCCGTAGGCGAAATCGCCCCATACCGCGTCGGCGAGAAACTCGTACTGCGGCGTATCCGGCCAGTCATCGTAACGCGCCGCGTGGCGCTTATGATTGCCGTGCACCTCCTGCAGGAATACCAGGTCACTGTCGAGCCCGCGCAGCTTGTCGCGCAGTTCATGGATCGCCATGCGGCGGCTGAACGAAGAGAAGCCCTTGTGAATGTTGTAAGTGGCGACGCGCAAGGTCCGGATCACGGCTTCATCTCAAAATATTTTTCAAGCAAATCAGCAGCATCGAAATGCCGGCGCCCGACGAAAGCCGTCGCATGCCGCCCCCATTGGCGCATCGCGCCGGGCTCCGGCACCCCCATCGGCCAGAACCAGTAGCGCTCGCCGCGCTCCGTGCCGGGCACGATGCCGTCCGTTCGAAACACACTTTTTCGCGCACCATTTCCCATCGCCTGTGATCGCAGACTGTCATCATCGGCAAACCCGTACTGCAGACCGCCGGGAACTGCGCTGCGTTCCACGACGATGCGCTGCAGATAATGCGTACCACTTTCCAGCCGCAGCGACAACCGCTCGCCCGGCGCTACCTTCGGCAAAGCCTGCGGCACGAATGCAGTCTCGTCCAGCGTATCGGGCTGCGCTATGAGCGCCGCGAGCGCGGTCGGGAAGAATTGATGATAACAGCCACAGTTATGCATGGAATCATAAACCCATGGCTCGCCGTCGGGTGTCAGCGTGACCCGCCAGGTCAGCCCGTCGAGATATCCGCCCAGCAAATCCCATTCCGAAACCAGCGGCCGCTCAGGAAACCAGATGGAGTAGTTGAGTTGCAGCAGCGTGTGCCCCTGGTAGCGCGCGTACGAGACGCGCCGGTACACCGCGGGCCTGGCAATATCGACGGCCGGCAATGCGCCGCCCTGCCAACCGAGCGCTCCCGGGCGGTCGGCATCACTCGCGGTATCGATCACGAATGCGGGTGCGAATGCGCCAAACAGCGCATCGAGTTCGGCGCCATTGAGTTCGGGAATGCCCAGTGCGCTGACCCGTGCGTTTCTGATCAGCGCCGCTACCGGCGCCTTCTCCGCCCGCGGCGGCTCATAAGACAACAGGCGGCCGCGCACCGTCAGTCGCGACAAAGGCACTTCGAACATCGCACGCGTTTCCTTCTGCCACTGGCGCACTCCCGCTGCGAAAGGAATGCGCGCAAGCCAGTAGAGCCCCGCCACACGCTGCCAGGTCGCATACTCATCCGGAACCCGGGCGGCGGCGCGCACTTCCTCGCGACTTTCCGCACTGGCAAAAATCGCGGCGTTGAGACGCCCCCCGCAACGCTTCACGCCCTCACCCGCATTCCGCAGTTCCCCAGGAAAGCCCCGCAACTCCCGCTCCAGTCGCATCGTCTCGGCGGCGGGAAAATTCGCCAACTCAACCGCGTATCCTTCTTCGCCAAGCTCAAGCAGGCGGCCTATCCAGTCCGCAAACTGGGCATCGCTCATTGGCTGCTGCGCGTAATCCGCAAGAAAGCGATTGACGCGCAACTGCGGATAACCTTCCAGCCTGGCCGCCATGCCATCGCCCGCGCCGGCGCGTACCACCGCTTCATCCAGCCGGCGGAAAAATTCCATGCACTGCTGCTGGCGCCCCGAAAAAGCGGTGGTGACTACCGTGGATGACTGCGGCGGCGAAACCGCGCACCCCGCAAGCGCGGCGAGAACCAGGATGGCGATCGTGATACGGCCCAGCCCGGTATTCATGCCATCACCCGATCAAGGCGCCGCAGGCCGTTGGGCCACGGATTGCTTTCTGCGCAGAATCTCGTCGATCAGCGCGCTGAACTGTTTTTCAACGTTCATTCTGAACACTATCGTTCCGATCAGCGGCGGCACCAGGAAATCCGGCGTCATGCGCCCCGAGTACGATAATCGTATCCGTCCCCGCCGCGCTTCAAGATAATAGGCGTTACGCATGTCGCGGAAGTTCCCAGCCACCGCATGCGAGGTGATACGATCATAGGGAAATTCGTTGACGGCAAGCCTGACTTCCATCGGAAAAGTGAAAAACAGCAGCGTCGCCTCGCCCTTCTGCTCGACCACCGCGACGTTTTTACCCCGCGTCACGACACGGCTCACGCTCATACCGGGAATAAAATCGGAAAGACGATCGTAGTCGGTGAGCACCTGCCAGACCTGATGCACGTCGGCCTCGAACTCGGCGCTGGCCTCGACGTAGAGCACATCGTCCTGGCGCGAGGCGTGAACCGAGACTTCCGCGGCGTGCGCGTGGCACAGCAGGACCGCCATCAGCACAGGGACGGGCAGCAAGCGCAACATGGTCTCCACCAGTATCAGCAAACCGGATCAATAGGGTAGCACGCGGGCGCGGAAGCACGCATGGCATGCGGGTTCCGCTCAGCTGCCGCGTACGATAACGGGAAGTGCCGGAATACCCGGTCTGAAGTGCGTCAGGAAACCGCGAGCATGCGGTCAAGCGCAATGCGGGCCAGCCGGGCTTCGTGCGGCGGCACCTTGATCTGGTTGACGATCTTGCCCTCGACCAGGTTTTCGAGCGCCCATGCCAGGTGCTGCGGGTCGATGCGCTGCATGGTGGAACACATGCACACAGTAGGCGCCATGAACTGCACCACTTTGCCCTGCGGTTTGCATTCCTCGGCAACGCGGTTCACGAGGTTCAGCTCGGTACCGACCAGCCAGCGGCTGCCGGGCGCGCTGGAGGCAATGGTCTTGATGATGTAATCGGTCGAGCCGACGTAATCGGAAAGCTTGCACACCTCGAAATTGCATTCAGGATGGCTGATCACCATGCCGCTCGGGTTCTGCTGCCGCCAGCGCAGGATGTGCTGCGCCTGGAACATCTGATGCACCGAACAGTGCCCCTTCCACAACAGGACCTTGGCCATCTTGATCTGCTGCGGCGTCAGCCCGCCCATTTCCTGGTCGGGGTCCCACACCAGCATTTCCGAAAGCGGAAGATCCAACAGATAGCCCGTCCAGCGGCCGAGGTGCTGGTCGGGGAAGAACAGCACTTTCTCACGCCGGGCGAACGACCATTCGAGAATCTGGCGCGCGTTGGTCGAAGTGCAGACGATGCCGCCGTGCTCGCCGCAGAAAGCCTTCAGATCGGCGGCGCTGTTGATATAGGTTATGGGAGTGACGGCCTGGTCGGGATCGAGCACCTGCTTCAACTCGCGCCACGCCCGTTCCACTTTCGATAGACTAGCCATATCCGCCATCGAGCAGCCGGCATTGAGATCGGGCAGGGTAACCGTCTGTTCGGGTTTGGACAGGATGTCGGCTACTTCGGCCATGAAATGCACGCCGCAGAACACGATGTGCTGCGCATCGGTCTGCGCCGCGAGCTTGGAAAGCCTCAGCGAATCGCCGGTCAGGTCGGCGTGTTTGTAGACATCGGCGCGCTGATAATGGTGGCCGAGAATCACTGCGCGCTTGCCAAGCCTGGACTTGGCGGCCAGGATGCGCTCCTGGCAGGTCTCATCCTGCAGCGGCTTGAAGCGGTCAAAAGCGATCATGGTCTCTTGCATCCCGGTTCCACTCAAAGCGTAAACATGAAAGTGCAAAACATTACCATAATGCGACAAAAAATCCAGCCCGTAAGTGCCCAAAAATTTATATCCGTGCCTCGATTATGGATATTGGCCTGGCATAACAAAAAGTTATGCCAGACATTCGCGCACTTCTCGTATAGTGGACAACGTACAGATCAATGAGTTTCCACCGCAAGACGCTGCGGCAATTCGCGGATCGCTTCTGCGTTGCTCCACGAAAACGCCTTGTCCGCCGCCGCGCGCCACCCCAGCCATTCATAGCGCAAATGTTCCCTCGGCGAGAGCGTGATCGGCCGCGGCTCCGGCACCAGCAGACTGAACACATGCTCGGTGTTCTGCGTGACACCGGGGGCATAGCGATGACGCCAGCGCTGGTAAATCTCGAACTGATTCTGCTTGTGCCAGTCAGTAAGGGGGTAGCGCACGGCTTCCAGCCCCGTTTCCTCGTGCAACTCGCGCACGGCGGTCTCTGCCAGCGTTTCGCCCTCGTTCTGGCTGCCGGTCACCGACTGCCAGAAGCCGGGCCGGTCGGCGCGCTCCAGCAGCAGCACCTGCAGGTCCAGGGTATGCACCACCACCAGCGCCGAAACCGGGATTTTGTAGGTGTTCATGGCTTAGTCAATGAAAACCCGCGCGGTTGATGGTCGATCAGCACCAGGAAGGCCTTGCCCCGCTTTTTCCAGTACTTGGCGGCATAGTCCAGAATTTCAAGCAGCAACGTAAAATCCTGCGGCACCGCCCGCGCAAAATCGGCAGCATGCGTCACGTTGATCACATAGCCCGGCGCGCGCCACCATGAAAAATCCTGCAGGCAGTCGGCCAGCGCATCCCAGTTGGCGCCGAACGTCTCTGGAAAATCGAGCTCCCGCCCGCAGACCGCAAGCAGCCGCGTTTTGCTGGTGACACGCTTCAAGTCGAGGTTGAACCAGGCAAGCCCGCCATCAGCAGCAGCCTGCCGCAGTGCGGACAGGGATTGCGGCGCCAGATACACGCCGGAGTTCTTCGCGTTCAGCGGGTTAGATGAGGTCGCCGTCATTCCCTGATACGCCTGAAGCTCTGGTAATGGTCGTCGGTATAGTACAGCTCCCCGCCGGTGCCGCAAGGCCGTCCCGCAGCAGGGGCACAGCCTGCAACAATCCGCCTCGCGCCGCGGCCTTTGATGCCGGGCGTCTTCACGGTGTATTCGCGATAGTAGTCGCGCTCGTGCTGCGGCAACCGCTGCTCATAGTTGCCAAATACCACGCTGTCGCGCTCGTAAGGAAACGGTCCGCCCTGCTTGATCAGTTGCAGCGTGCGCTGTGCTTCAGGCGGCAGCGCGGCAACCGATATTTCACTGTTTACTAATTGGCTTGATCGAGACCCGACATCACTTTGCGCCCTCGCGTCAATACCTGACAATCCCAGCAGGCAGACCAGGACAAAAATAGCCAGCAGCCTGTCGGACTTGGCCTCCTTCACCGGAATGCGTAGCGTTAACGGATCGCTGTTGACCGACGCTTCGGCGACAGGCTGAGCTTTGCGTGTCGAAACGCTATGCTGGCCGGAATAAACGTTACTGACATGGTGTTTTTCTCACCC
>CAYIRZ010000013.1:0-20606 GCA_964365845.1 uncultured Streptomycetaceae bacterium | reverse complement strand
AAGGGAGGCATATGTTTCCTCTCTCCATTTGGGAGAGAGGTCAGGAGTGAGGGCTAGAAGGGTCAGGGATGAGGGCCGGGCGGTTACATCGGTCTTGGTCTTTTTGAAATGCGCTCTTAGAACCGGCCTGCCCCTAGTCTGGCGGCTTGTGCGTATCAGCCGACCTTGACCGGCTGCCCTGTCTTCGCCGACTGCACGGCGGCCTCGAAGACGGCGACGCCGTGAACGATCTGATCGGCGGTGATCGGGAACGGCGCTGTGCCGCGAATGGCCGCGGCGAATGCCTCCAGACCCGCCTTCACCGGATTGAAGCCCTTGTTCTCGATGACTTCCGGCTGCGCGATCGCGTGGGGTCCTCCCTTGTCAGGCACTGGCATGAAGCGGAACGTATCCAGGCTCGGCCTGGTGGTTTCGGCAATGCCGCGCGTGCCGAATACCGCGATGCAATAACTTGCGGCGGTTGCCAGCGAGCAGATGCTGGTCGAAATCACCCCGTTCTTGTGCTTCATCGTGAACAGCGTCGTATCGTCGACCAGCGGCGCTGCCCGGCGCGTGTTGACGCAATAGACCTCATCGACCTCGCCGCAAAGGTCGATGAATCCGTCGACCAGATGGACGCCGAGCCCCGTCATGGCGCCCGCCGGAGTCTCCTCCGGATTGATGCGCCACGACTCCTTGGGCAGCGCCATGCCGCTCGGTGAGGTCACCTCGGCAACGCAGCAGGAGATGGTGCCCAGGCGCCCGTCCCTGATGCGATTGCGGATTTCCCCGATGGAAGGATGGAACCGGCGCTGGTAGTCGATGCCGAGCACGACGCCCGCCTTTTTGACCGCATCGAGCGCGGCCCTGGCGCTCGCTACGTTCAGCGTGAACGGCTTCTCCACGTAGATGTGCTTGCCCGTCTGCGCCGCGCGCTTGACGTGCTCCTCGTGCTGGCGGTGGGGCGTCGTGAATACGACCGCATCGATCGCGGGATCCTCGAGGATGGCGTCAAGATCGTCGCGCAGATCGATCTTCTTATCGCGGCAAAACTCCTCCGCCTTGCTGCGCGTGCGCGTGTTGCCGGCGACGAAGGTGATCTGATCACTCTTGCCCTGCACGGTGTCGACGATGGTCCGTCCCCACCAGCCAAGACCGACGATTGCAGCTCGAATCATATTTCCTCCGTTATAGTTGGCGTTGCTGAAATTCAGGGCCGGTATGATGCGTCATACCAATGGCGCCCGCTGCCCGCTAGCGGCGGCGCAAACCCGTAATGATCTGATGCATATACTCGACAGCGGCGACCTCCCGGACGGCATCGCCATTGTGGATCGAACGTGGAGGATTATGCCAGTAGCCAATACGCTGTGACAAGGACGGCCCGACCCCTGTGCTATGTGTGTGCTGACGTACAGACTATTTGCAGTGCGTGGATCAGAATGTCCGACGGATGCACGAGCGCCGGTTTTGGCGGCACATTAACAGCAGCGGGAGATCGGGGTGAATTGGCAACGATTCGCGGGCATCTGCCGGCAGTTTGCCGGAAGGAACTAAGAGGAGCGTGAATATGCACAACAAGATTGTTATTGGACTGTTCGCGTTGGCCGCTTTCTTTGCGCTGCCCGTTTTGCTGCCATTCTCGGCGAGCCAGGCCCAGCAGTCCGCATCCTCGGCCGCAGTGCCGAGAATCGACGGCTTCGACGTGGAACCGGTGGCGAAGCCCGCTCCGGGCAACGAACTGGTGTTTACGCTGTACGGCAGTCCCGGCGGGACCGCGGCAGTACAGATCGGCGGCGCAACGGGGGGCGTGGTGTTGGCAGAAACCGAAGCCGGCGTTTACGAGGGCACGTACACCATCAGAAAGCGGGACAAGATCACTGTCAAAAGCACGGCCACCGCCAATTTGCGCCTGGGTAACAGGGTGGCCAGCGCCATCCTCGATGAGCCGCTGGTCGGCAAAGCCTCCGCCAAACGGCCGGCCCCGGCGGCGCTCTCGGCCGCGGCGCCGAAAATCGACCGCTTCGATGCGGATCCGCCCGCGCGCCTTGTGGCGGGAGAAGAGTTGATCCTGACGCTGTCCGGCAGTCCGGGCGGAACGGCAAGCGCCAGGATCGCGGGCGTCAAGGGCAAGCTCGTGCTGAACGAAATCAGGGCCGGCGTATACGAAGGGATATACACGATCAAGAATCGCGACAGGATTGCGGCCGATGCGGTCGTGACGGGAAATCTCCGTGTCGGCAATCAGGAGACCAGCGCGGTGCTCGGCCAGTCGCTGCGGGCCAGTTCGGGTTACCAGTCGAGCGCCCGGCAGGCGGCCCGGTTGTGCGTCAATTGCGGGGTGGTCGAAGCGATCAACCTGGTTGAAGTCAAGGGCGACGGAAGCTATCTCGGCATGATCGCCGGCGGCGTGGCCGGGGCGTTACTCGGCAGTCAGGTCGGCCAGGGGAGAGGCACCACGGCAGCCCAGGTGGCAGGGGCCGCCGGGGGAGCCCTCGCCGGCAACGAAATTGAAAAGCGAATGAAAACGACCAAGCACTACGAAGTGGTCGTGTGTCTCGAAAACGGCGGCTCCCAGACAGTTTCCTATGAGACACAACCGGGTTTTGCGGTCGGCGCCAAGGTCAAAGTGGAAAACGGCACCCTGGCAGTCGTTCAGTAACGATGTTTCAATATTGAGGTAACCCGACATGAATGCTTTTTCAGATCTGATTCGCCCGAATGTGTTCCTGGGAGTGATCTTCTCCGGCGTAGCGTTGATCCTCGTATCCGGCTGCGACAACCGCCAGGCAGATACGCGCGCAACGGCTCCCGCCACCACCAGTGTCGGCACGGAAATCGACGATGGCATCGTCACGGCAAAAGTCAAATCCGCGCTGCTCGCCGACCCGGACGTCAAAAGCTTCGAGCTCAAGGTCGAGACCCGCAAGGGCGAAGTCATGTTGAGCGGGTTTGTCGGCAACCAGGCCCAGGTGGACCGCGCAATCCTGATCGCGCGCGGCGTGCAGGGCGTGAAGGTCGTTACCAACAAGATGAGCCTTAAGGAAGACGCCGCGACCGTAGGCAATACCGTCGATGACGGAATCATCACCGCCAAGATCAAGTCCGCCCTGCTTGCCGATCCGAACATCAAGAGCCTCGACATTTCCGTCGTGACGCGCAAGGGCGAGGTGCAGTTGAGCGGATTTGTCAACAATCAGACCCAGATCGATCGCGCAACCGCACTCGCGCGCGCGGTGGATAACGTCAAATCGGTCGCCAACGAGATGAGCGTCAAGAAATAGTCCCGGCACTCCGATTCCACCAAACCAAAAAAAGCCATCCAAAGATTGATTTGGATCAAACCGATCCGGGCTGGTGGCGCATACGATAAGGCTGTTCGAACATCCAGTCCCATGCGCACGTCCAGAGAAAAGGACAACAGCATGAACGCCAAGAACGACCGCGCCGCCTGGCTCAAAGGCCCCGCCACCCGTTGCAGCGTCCTGCCCCAAACCCAATCCCGCCCCCGTCACTTCGTCCTGCTCGGCGCCCCCGGTGTCGGCAAGGGCACCCAGGCCGAATTGCTCAGTGCACGTCTCGGCGCCTGCCAGCTTTCCACCGGCGACATCTTCCGCGCCGCGAAATCCATCGCCGCCGGCGAACGCAGCCCGGCCCTCAACCTCGCCCTCGACGCCATGCGCAAGGGCGAACTCGTCACTGACGAAACCGTGCTGGCCGTGGTCCGGGAACGCGCCGCCTGCCTGCGCTGCGAAGGCGGGTTCCTGCTGGACGGTTTCCCGCGCACCGTGGCCCAGGCCGAGGCGCTGACCCAACTCCTGGCGCGCGAGCAAATCCAGCTCGATGCCGTGCTCAGCTATGAACTGCCTCTCGAAACCATCGTTGCGCGCCTGAGCGGCCGCCGCACCTGCGAGAAATGCAAAGCCGTTTATCACGTGCTATCCCACCCTGCGAAGGTTGAAGGCGTGTGCGACCACTGCGGGGGCAGCCTGATCCAGCGCGAAGACGACCGCCCTGAATCGGTCAAGGTGCGCATGGCTGCCCACGAATCCAGCACCGCGCCACTGACCGCTTACTACCGCAAGCTGAATCTGCTCGTCTCCGTCTCCGCCGAGGGATCCCCCGAAGCCATCTACCAACGCACCATGCAAACGCTGGACGCGAAGGCCTGAGGCGCGGAGGCTTGCAACCGAGCGGGCAAAAAAATCCTGCGCATATTGCCGGGATACCCCTGCGCTGCTCGCTAAGCCGGCTTGCCGGGCGTTTTCGGTGTACCGCGCACTGCTCACCAGTCACTGGTTATGTCACCAGTCTTAAGAAACAAGTCGTTAGTGGCTTGTCCCCGAGGTTTGCTGAGGTTTGCTTTACACTGAACATCATTTCACCATCAGAGGGGACGCAATGAAAAATATCGGGAAAATCTGTCTGCTGGCCGCGGCGCTGTGCGTATGCGGCTCGGCGATAGCGCAAAGCTATCCGACGCGGCCGATCCGCATGCTCGTGGTTTACCCTACGGGCGGCGGCACGGACATTTCGGCTCGCGTGATCGGACAAAAACTTTCCGAAGCACTCGGCCAGCAGATCGTCGTGGACAACCGCCCGGGGGCCTCCGGCAGCATCGCAATGGAAATGGCCGCGCGCGCGGCACCGGATGGTTACACGCTGGTCATGAGCACCTTGTCCCAGATGGCGTTGAACCCGGTCCTGATTCCGTCCTTGCCGTTCGATCCGCTCAAGGACTTCACGCCCGTCGCGCTCGCGTCTAGCACCGTCTTCGTGCTGATTGTTCCCCCGGGCCTGCCCGCAAGATCGGTCAAGGAGTTCATCGCACTCGCGAAGGCGCAGCCGGGAAAGCTCACGTATGGGTCGAGCGGAATGGGCGGAGCGTCGCACGTTGCCGGCGAGCTGTTCCAGTTGATGGCCGGAATCAAGATGGTGCACGTGCCTTATAAAGGCGGCGCCCCGGCGATCATCGGCGTGGTCGGCGCGCAGGTGTCCATGTATTTCGCGGACATCATCGCGGCGCAGCAACTCATCGCGTCCGGCAAGCTGCGCGCGCTCGGCGTCACCAGCGCACGCCGTTCGGCGCTGGCGCGCGAGATTCCGACGATCGCCGAAGCGGGCTTGCCGGGCTACGAGATGACCTCCTGGAATGGCGTGCTCGCGCCGGCAGGCACGCCCCGCGCGATCATCGACCGGCTCAATGCCGTGATCGTACGTGCGTTACCGCAGCCGGACATCGCGGAACGGCTCGCGGGGGACGGCAGCGAGTTCGGCAAGAACACGCCGGAGCAGTTCAGTGCTTTCGTTCGCGCCGAACAAGCCAAATGGCGCAAGGTCATTCAAACCGCGAACATCAGAATTGACTGAGGGGGCGGGCATCCGGAAGCGTCAAGGTCCTTCGAGTATTGCCGGGCTGCCCGGCAATACTCGGGCACTCCAGCGGTTACAGCGGAACCAAGGGAACCCCTGGTCGCATTTCTTGCAGTCGAGCATTGGGCCGAGATGCTCGTCCCGGCCCTCGGCCGTAATCACCCACGGGCGGTTGCTTTAGTCCGGACGAATACCCGCTTCCTGTATGACCTTTGCCCACTTGATAATTTCCGCCCTGATGTAGTCTGAAAATTCCCCGGGCGTATTACCTACTGCCTCAAATCCCTGACTCGCCAATTTTTGGCGAACATCGGGCAGGTTCAGGGCCATGGCGATCTCACGCTGATACTTGCCGACGACTGCCCTGGGCGTTCCCGCAGGGCCCATCAAGCCGCTCCACTGCAAAACCTCGAATCCGGGCAAGCCGGATTCTGATATCGTCGGCAGTTCAGGAAAGAGCGCGGAGCGTTTCGCAGTGGATACCGCAAGCGCGCGGAGCCTGCCTGCCTTTATGTGCGGAAGCCCTTGTAACGAAAGCAAGCCGCTACCTTGTCGGGTTGCGGGAATGCCTAGACCACCATGCGGTCCGAAATGTGCTGCGACGGCATCGAGTACCGCTCGGCTGTCAGTGTTGGTCACGCGTAATTTGATCATTGGTGCCTGAGGAAGAAAGCGCGACAATTCCGCGTTGACGCTCCGTATAAGCGGACGCAGATGATCATCTTCCTCGATCGGCTGCATTGGCTGGCGTAATCTGTCCCGCTCGCTCAGGACAGCTGCCGACGGTTGCGCTGCGGCTGTGCGAACCGTGCGGCGAAAAAGCTCCGAGCTGAAAGAAAGGGTGCGATCCCAAGTACGTGATGCCCGTACGAGATAGAACCCTAGATCCTGCACAAGACGTGGTGGCACGCCCGTTGGGTTGTCATCAGCGAATGGATCAACGGGATGATCGTGATCATAGAAATATCGTGTGGTTTCTACTATCAACTTGTCTGCATCAAAAAACGCCTGAAGGGCGATCTGGCAACACAGCTTCCAAGTCGGTTGGTTCTTGTAGCAACCATCAAGGGATCGTTGCATTGGAAAGCACAGTTCATTGCCGACCTCAATTAGATTTCGCATAATTAATTGTTTTTAAACATATTTGTTAGGTACGCACAATAAAAATTGAAAGAAATAATTGTCGGCATTTCGGAATGAGCGACGGTTTTTCGACTTGCTCGTGTGAAGAAAAAAACTGCATCAGGCGTGATTGACCATTTCGGGACTCGAATAATCGGGCAATGACAACACTGCGATGTGGCCTTCGTTATGGTTCCGGGCGCGCTGCAGGTACAATCAGGGAAGAATTCTAAAACGCATGTATAGTATTTTCGGGAAAAGGGGAAATGTTGTGCTTTGCGGCAAGATGAGATATCCCGTTACTGGACGAGGCTCAGGGTTTACCCTTCTCGAACTGCTGGTCGTGGTCGCCATCATCGGCCTTCTGGTCGGCTATGTTGCGCCCCGCTATTTCAGTCAGATCGGGAAATCCGAAGTCACTACGACCAAGGCGCAGGTCGATGCGCTGGAGAAGGCGCTCGACCAGTACCGCCTCGATACCGGCCGTTATCCGACGACGGAAATGGGTTTGAACGCGTTAGTACAGCGTCCGCCGAATGAGCCGAAATGGAACGGGCCGTACCTGAAAAAAGCCGTTCCGCTCGATTCGTGGAGCAAGCCTTACATGTACAAGTCCCCGGGCGAGCGCGGCGAGTTCGACATCATCTCCTATGGCAAGGACGGCCAGCCCGGCGGCTCGGGCGAGAATGCCGACATCACCAACCATTAGCCGCAACTAATGTGACATGCGCTTCGAACTCAAGGCAATCACGCAGGAGGGCCGTATCGAGTCCGTGGACTTCCATGCGCTCGACGAGGCAAGCGCGCGTGAACAGGCCGCAAGCCGCGGCCTTACGGTTCTTACCATCCGCAAGCGTTCCGATCTGCGTTCGTTCTGGCTCGAACGCAGCGACCGTTTCCCGGTGCTCCTGTTCAGCCAGGAACTGCTCGTATTGCTCAACGCGGGATTGTCGCTCGTCGTAGCCATTGAAACGCTCACGGAAAAAGAACGCAAGCCGGACTTTCGCACGGTGCTCGAGCGCATCGTCTCGACCTTGCGCCAGGGACGTCCTTTCTCCACGGCGCTCGAACAGTTTCCCAACGCATTCAGCCCACTTTACATAGCGACCATCCGCGCCAGCGAAAAAACGAGCGACCTCGCGCCCGCGTTGCTGCGCTATGTTGCCTACCAGAACCAGGTCGATGCCATACGCAAGCGGCTCGTGAACGCTTCGATCTATCCCGCGTTGCTCATGGGTGTGGGCGGTCTGGTCAGCATTTTTCTGTTGCTCTACGTCGTGCCCCGCTTCAGCCGGATCTATGAGGACCGGAGCGCCGATTTGCCGCTGTTCTCCAAGCTGCTTCTGTATTGGGGCCACGCGGTCGAAGGTCACGCCATGCTGGTGATCAGCGTAATGGCGCTGTTGATCGCCGCGCTATGGCATGTCACGCGCCTGTCGACCGTGCGTGCCTCGATTGAAAAAACGCTGTGGGAGCTGCCCGCCATCGGCGACAAGATGAAAATCTACCAGCTCGCGCGATTCTATCGAACCATCGGCATGCTGCTCAAAGGCGGGATGCCGCTCGTCGCCGCGCTCGAGATGGGCGCCGAGCTTTTGCACTCCGTGCTGCGCGAGCGGCTGTCCGCGGCAAGCCGCGCGATCAGCGAGGGCCAACTGGTGTCCGAATCGATGGAACGCAATGGCCTGACCACCCCGGTCGCCCTGCGCATGCTGACGGTGGGCGAGCAAAGCGGCAACATGGGCGAGATGATGGATCGCATCGCGCTGTTTCACGACGAGGAGATCAGCCGCTGGGTCGACTGGTTCACCCGGCTCTTCGAACCTATTCTCATGGCGGTCATCGGCGTGGTGATCGGCGCGATCGTGATCCTGATGTACATGCCCATCTTCGAACTGGCGGGAAGCCTGCAATGAGCACGGCGCTCTCCGGAAAAATCGAACCCTTCGCCCCGGAGCAGCTTGCCGCGGCGCGTGCCGCGGCGGCGGCCGACCGCCGGCGGCTGGTGGACGCACTGGAAGAAGGCCTCGCGCTCGGCCCCGACGAGTTCGTGGCAAGACTAGGCGCGACTTTCCGCCTGCCCATCCTCCAGATGGAAGCGCTGCGCCGCGCGTCGCCGGCCTTCGATGTGCTGCCGTTCAGCGAGTGTTCGCAACGTGGCTGCGTGCTGATCCGTGATGAGCAAGGCAACGCGGTACTGGTGACCGACGATCCGTTCCAGGCGGAACTGCAGGCCTGGGCGGATGAGCGTATCCCCTCCCCCTTTTCCTGGGCGCTCGCGCACTGCGGCGACCTCGTCGCCTTCCTGGCGAGCCATGAGGAAATGCTGCGCGCGCTCGACACGGTGCAGGCCGATACCGCGAAAATCGCCGAAGACCGCCAACGCGTCGAGGATCTCTCTCTCAAGGCCATCAGCGATGAGACCAGCGAAGTCGTGCGTCTCGTCCGCTCGACCTTGCGCGACGCGCTCAAGATAGGCGCCAGCGATATTCACCTCGAGACGGTGGCGACGGGTCTTGTCATCAAGTTCCGCATCGACGGCATTCTGTCGCAGATCAAGATCATCCAGGATGTCCAGCAGGCGGAACAGGCGCTCGCGCGGGTCAAGGTGCTCGCCGAACTCGACATCACCGAGCGGCGGGTGCCGCAGGACGGCCGCTTCAAGGCCCTCGACCGGGGGCGCGCGGTGGATTTCCGCGTGTCCATCATGCCCAGCATACACGGCGAGGACGCCGTGCTGCGGGTGCTCGACAAGCAATCGCTGTACGAGAGCACCCACCAGCAGCTTTCCCTCGACAGCCTGGGCTTCGAAGCCGACGACATCCGGATATTGCGGCGGCTTTCGCGCGAACCGTACGGCATGCTGCTGGTCACCGGCCCGACGGGCAGCGGCAAGACCACCACGCTCTACGCGGCGATCACCGAGATCAACAACGGCCAGGACAAGCTCGTCACCATCGAAGACCCGGTCGAATATCAACTGCCCGGGGTGCTGCAGATTCCGGTCAACGAAAAGAAGGGGCTCACCTTCGCACGCGGCTTGCGCTCCATCCTGCGCCACGACCCCGACAAAATCATGGTGGGAGAAATCCGCGATCCGGAAACCGCGAACATTGCCGTACAATCGGCGCTCACCGGGCATCTCGTTTTCACGACCGTGCACGCGAACAATGTGTTCGACGTGATCGGGCGCTTCATGCACATGAACGTCGATCTCTACGGCTTCGTGTCCGCCCTCAATGCCATTCTCGCCCAACGGCTGGTTCGCCTCGTCTGCCCGCATTGCGCGGAGGATTACCGGCCCGACGACGCATTGCTGCACGAGTCCGGCCTGGATGCCGCCGCAGCAACTTCCTTCCATTTCCGCATCGGCCGTGGCTGTCGTGAATGCCGCGGTTCGGGCTACAAAGGGCGCAAAGCCATCGCCGAACTCATGATCCTGAATGATGAACTGCGTGAACTGATCACGACCCGCGCCTCCGTCCGCTTGCTCAAAGATGCCGCGCGCCGTGCCGGCACGCGCTTCCTGCGTGAAGCGGCGATAGCGACAGTACGTAATGGCAGCACCACCTTGCAGGAGATCAATCGTGTTACGTTTGTCGCGTGAACGGCTGCTCGTATCGCTGGCGCCCGGCGCGGTTTCGTGGCTGAAACTGGGCGGCCACACACCCAAAGTCGTCGCTAGGCACACGGCGCAAGCCGATCCCGCGTACGGCCAGGAATCCTGGCAAGGCGCGGTGGCGGCGCTGCGTTCAGCGGCGGAAGCCTGGCGCAAGGATGCGGTCGCCGTGACCATCGTGCTGTCCAATCACTTCGCGCGCTACGTCCTGGTGCCGCCGGGCACCGGAGTGAGCGGCATCGAGGAAGAACACGCCCTCGCGCGCTTTTATTTTTCCAAGGTGCACGGCGAGCGTTCCCGCGCATGGGATGTGCGGCTGGGCGATGCCCAGCCGGATATGCCCAGGCTTGCCTGCGCCATCGATTCGGCGCTTCTGGATGCGCTTCGCGCGTGCTTTCCGTCGGAAGGACGACCAAAGCTCGTATCGGCCCAGCCCTTGCTCATGTCCGCGTTCAATTTTTGGCGCCGCCAGTTCCCGGCCGCCGGGGCGTGGTTCCTGCTGGTCGAGCCGGAGCGCGCCTGCCTCGGACTGCTCTCGGGACAGAACTGGGTTGCGGTGCAGAATGCGAAAGGCCATTTCCCGGACGAGCAAGCGTGGGTGAACCTGCTCGACCGGGAGCGATGGCGAACCGATCTCGAACGCGTGCCGGATACGGTGCTCGTTCACGCCCCCTCTTCCGCAGGTATCCCGCATGCCGCCAGCGGCGCGTGGAAACTGCAAAGGCTGCAGGCCGCATTGCCCGCGGGATTGCCCCCCCACGGTGATGCCGTCTACGCCACAGCGCTGACCGCGATATGAAGCTCCGACGGCTCCAACTCGATTTCATCGCACCGCCACGCCGGCCGCGCTGGCTGGGCTACGCACTGCTCGTCGTTTCCCTGGCGATTGCCGGAGATCTGGTCGTCCGCTACAGAGAAGCCCGCGTCGGTCTGGAGCGCATCGAGGCCGGGAAGGATATCCTCAACGTCGAGCGCCGCCAGCCCCGGCCGATCCCCAGGGAAAAGCTCAATGAGCAGATCAAGAATGTGGAGCTGATCGTGCGGCAGCTTGCGCTGCCCTGGGCGACACTGATCCACACGCTGGAAGATGCGGCGACCAGGGACGTTGCGATCCTGCAACTGCAGCCGGATGCGCAGCAGCGGCTCCTGCGCATCACCGCCGAAGCGCGCCACCAGGAAGCCATGCTCGAATATCTGCGTCAACTCGCGGGCGCCAAGGCGTTGCTGAATGTCCATCTGGTGAGCCACCAGGTCCAGTTCGACGATCCGCAGCGGCCGATCCAGTTTTCCGTGCAGGCTTCATTCACGGGTGCGCCATGAGGAAGCTTCAAGCCCTGCTCGAAATGCTCGGCGCGGCGGGTGTGCTCGGCCTGGGGGTGCTGCTGTTTTGCATTCCGTTCTACCTCACTGCGGTCAATCCGGCCGAACAGGAGCTGCAGGCGCAGCGCACTGCTGCGGAACGCTTGAAAAGTCGTTCCCCGTACCAGAAAGTCTCCGCCGGCAGCGACGCGGACGAATTGCAACGTTTCCAGAATCTCTTTCCACCGGTCGAACGGCTGACCGACGAGCTGGAGCGCCTGTACTCGCTGGCGCGCAAGGCGCAGCTCGAATTGCAGCAGGGCGAATATCGCCTGGAGGGCCGCGGCCCTGGGCTCATGGCATACCGTGTTACGCTGCCCATGCGCGGCACCTATCCGCATATCCGCGAGTTCATCGCTGCCGTGCTCGAGGAAATGCCGATCGCTTCGGTCGATGCCTTGCGCTTCGAGCGCAAGAAAGTTGGCGATGCCCAACTCGAGGCCCAGGTGCGCCTGACGATCCACTTTCGTCCCCGGGACGAAAGCGAAACACCATGAAATGGTTACCGGCCAGCGGATGATGTAAAATAATATATTATAAATCAATAGTTTAAACAGGTTCGACCTATGACCTCCATACGCCCCTACTCGTTGTGCTGCCTGCTTTCGGTCTGCATGCTGCTTGCGGCCTGCGCTACCGATTCGATCCTGAAAGATGCGCGCGACCATTTTGACAGCGGCCAGGGCGTGCAGGCGCTGGCCATACTCGAGAAAGCGACCAAGGACGCCCCCGACAATCTCGCTTACCGCAACGAGTATTTCCGTCAACGCGAACTCCTTGCAGCGCAATGGCTGAGCCAGGCCGAGACGCTGCGTCTTTCGGGCCAGCTCGAGCTGGCCGAAGAACTCTACCGGCGCGTGTCAAAATTCGATGCGCAGAATCCGCGCGCGCGCGCCGGGCAGGCGCAAATCGAAGCCGACAGGCGCCACCGGACGCTGATCGCGAACGCCGAGAAGCTCGTCAGGGAAAACAAATATCACGAGGCCCAGATTGCGCTGCGTCCGGTCCTGATCGAGAACCCCTATCAGCGCGATGCACGGCGCCTGCAGCGACTGATCGACGAGAAAACGCTCAAGCCTGCGGTCATCACGCCGCGGCTCAAGACGACCTCCTCCAAGCCGATTCTGCTCGAGCTGCGTGACGTGACGCTGCGCGCGGTGTTCGATGTGATCTCGCGCGCCTCCGGCGTGAATTTCGTATTCGACAAGGATGTGCGCACTGACCAGAGAACGAGCATTGTCGTGCGTGAAGCCACGGTAGAAGAGTTGATTCACCTGGTCCTTTCCACCAACCAGCTCGCAGAGAAGCTCGTCAACGAAACGACGATTCTGGTCTTTCCGAACACGCCGCAGAAACTGCGGGAGTATCAGGAACTCGTAGTCAAAAGCTTTTATCTCGCGAACGCCGACGCGAAGCAGACCGCGAACATGATCCGCACGCTGGTGAAAACCCGCGACATTTTCATCGACGAGAAGCTCAACATGATCGTCATCAAGGACACCCCGAACGCCATCCGTCTCGCCGAGAAGCTGATCGCGGCGCAGGACCTGGCCGAACCCGAAGTGATGCTCGAAGTCGAAGTGCTCGAAATCGGCTATAATAAACTCCTCGAGCTTGGCCTGCGCTTTCCTGATTCGATTGGATGGAGCCTGGTCGGCGGCGGGACGCCGACGACGACCACTACCGCGGCGGGAGCGGCGACCGTCATCACCTCGTCAACGGGCGGCACCCCCGGCACATTGAGCCTGTCCGAATGGATCAACCGCGATGCCGGACTGGTGCGCCTGACGGTCACGAATCCGCTGTTTCTGCTTTCTCTCAAACAACAGGACGGCACGACCAGCGTGCTCGCCAATCCCCGCATCCGCGTCAAAAACAAAGAGAAAGCCAAGATCCATATCGGCGACCGCGTGCCGGTGATCACCACTTCCGCTGCCGCGTCGGGGGGGTTCATTTCCGAGTCAGTGAGCTATCTCGATATTGGCCTGAAGCTCGAAGTCGAGCCGCTGATCTATCTCGATGACGAGGTTGGCATCAAGATGGGACTCGAAGTGAGCAACATCGTGAGGGAAATCAAAAGCACCACCGGCTCCCTCACCTATCAGATCGGCACGCGCAATGCGAGTACGGTGCTGCGGCTGAAAGACGGCGAGACGCAGATCCTCGCCGGACTGATCAGCGACGAAGACCGGCGCACCGCCAACCGCGTGCCCGGCATCGGTGAGTTGCCGGTCGTGGGACGGTTATTTTCCTCGACGCGCGATTCGATCGGCAAAACCGAGATCGTGCTGCTCATGACTCCGCGGCTGGTACGCACACTGGTGCGCCCGGAGGCGCGTGCCGTCGAATTTGCCGCCGGAACCGAGGCATCGACGGGCGCGCCCTTCTCCGCCGGCATCTCCGTGCCCGCGCCTGGACTCCCGCCCGCGCCGCAACCACCGGCGCCGCCTGCTTCCGTATCCCCGTCGTCGCCGACACCGCCTCCCGCGTCGGGAATGGTCCCCTTTGGCGGCGTGCAACAACGCGCGCCGCAATAACCGTGACACTACGTCTGCATCTTCCCGCCCGCGCCGGCCAACGGGCCGGGGGAGGATTTACGCTGATCGAACTCGTCATCACGGTCGCGATCATTTCCATTCTCGCCTCGGTCGCGCTCCCGCTCAACGAGCTGGTGGTGCAACGATCGAAGGAACAGGACCTGCGGCGCGCGCTACGCGAGATCCGCGAGGCGCTGGACACTCACAAGCAGGCGGTCGACGACGGCCGCATTCGCAAGCTCGTCGGCGCCTCCGGCTATCCGAAGCGCCTCGAAGACCTGGTCGAGGGCGTGGAGGATCAGAAAAGCCCCAAAAAGGAAAAAATCTACTTCCTGCGCCGCATCCCCCGCGACCCCCTGGCATCGGACCCCAATCTCGCGGCAGCCGAGACCTGGGGCAAGCGCAGCTACGCCAGCCCGCCGGAAGAGCCCCAAGAAGGCGAGGACGTGTACGACGTCTACTCGCTCGGCCGCGGCAAGGGCATCAACGGGCGGCCGTACCGGGAATGGTGAAGATGACCGTGGCTCGTCGTTCGTGGCTCGTGGCTCGTCGCTCCTTACCTGCGGGATTCCACGTACCACGTCCCACGTACCATTCTTTTCAATACCCGCTTGACGGGTACGAACCACCCGGCGCGCGTGCGCGCCTTCACGCTCATCGAGCTGCTCGTGGTGCTGGCGATCATCGCCACGCTGTTGATGCTTGCCGTGCCGCGCTATTTCTCCAGCCTCGACAGGTCGAAAGAAGCCGTGCTCAAGGAGAACCTCTACCAGTTGCGCGACGCGATCGGCAAATATTATGGCGACAAAGGTAAATACCCCGAATCGATCGAAGCCCTGGCAACGGAAAAATACCTGCGCAAAGTGCCGATGGACCCGATTACCGAAAGCGTCTCCACCTGGGTCGTCGTGCCGCCGGAAGATACACAGAAGGGCGGCGTCTACGACGTCAAAAGCGGCGCGCCAGGCAAGGCCCTTGACGGCTCGACCTACGTGGAGTGGTGATCGTGAGACGCAGGCGGACAAGAGCCAGGCACGGCTATCGCTGCAACAAAGGGTTTACCTATCTTACGGTCATGTTCATCGTCGCCATCCTGACCGGCGGCCTCGCTCTCGTCGGTGAAGTCTGGCACACGGCGGCGTTGCGCGAGAAGGAAAGCGAACTGCTCTACGTTGGCAACCAGTACCGCCGCGCGATCGAGCGTTATTACCTCAACGGGCCGCGCCAGTATCCGCGCAACCTGGCGGACCTCATCAAGGATCAGCGGAAACCCGGTATCGAACGCTACCTGCGGCAGGTTTACCCCGATCCCATCACCGGCCAGAAGGACTGGGGGCTCGTCAAAGCACCCGACGGCGGCATCATGGGTCTCCACAGCCTGTCCGAAGCACGCCCGCTAAAGAGCGCGGGGTTCAAATCGCGGGACAAGGACTTTGAAACGGCCGCAAAATATTCCGAATGGAAGTTCATCTATGCCCCGCCGCTGCAGTTGGCGCCCACGCCTGTCGCCAAACCGCCCGCAGCGCCCGTTCCCCAGTAAGTAGTGAAAAACCGGGGAAGAGAAATCGGAGGCAAACCGGTTTGCCCCCGATTTTGCAATGCCCCTGCTAATCCTTATCCCTATCGCCAAACCTGATTGTCCTGCAATCCCTGAGAAGCCGGCCACGCTCCTCCAGGATAGCGCCTGTCGCAGGATCACGCCTGTTGCTCAACCGCACCAGGGAGACATCCAGCGTCAACGCTTTTTCAGGCGCCGACCATTCGATCTCCAGTTGAATCGGCCGCTGCGTATCCGACAAGAAGGGCAGCCCCAATGTGTCCAGACTCGCGGTCTGGTTCGCGTCGAGTACATGATCGGCAGGCCCGAGGACGCCGTTCGCGAAATCCGGGAAGCCATTGATATTGGTATCGCGAAGTACGCTGCCGGTTGCGTCGAACAAGACCAGTCGCCGGATGGTAATGGGCGTCGTGGAATTATAATTTCTGAAAATATAGCTCGTCCATTGGATTTCCGTGCCGTTAAGCCTTAGGAAATGATTGCCGCCGCACCGTACCGTGCCTTGCCGCGATTTCTTGTCCTGCTCCGCCTCGCCGGCGATTGATGTGCCGACACTTGCCGCAAAACACAGCCCAACCACGGCTGCAAGAATGCTCTTACGCATGACGTCTCCCAATATTTGACAGGTTTCAGTTTATTGATATGCCACTCACGAGGTGTTCCGCATATCGTGTATGGCAGTGGATTAGAGCATAAAAAACTTCATGCGCGACAATTACTTTCAAGGCTGAATGAACTGCCAGCATCGGGGGAATTGCTCCCCAATTCAGGGTCAACGAAACTCCGACTACCTCAAACTAACCTCTTGCTCACGAAGCATGTGCGCCCAACCTGCGAGCGCAAGCCGGGCGCGTAAGCTCGTTCTCCAAATCCGAGATCAGGGATTCAGGGAGTTGATGCAGCTGGTATCGAAGTTCAGAGGCCCGCTGTTGCCGTTCAGGCTTCCCAGGCGCCCGTCCGCGGAGGAGTTGATCGAACAGCGAACGCCAAACCCTCCATTATTCGTGCTCGTGCTGTTGGGCTGGTCCTGGACATCACCGCCGCTGTCGTTCCCGAGATTGACGCCGGAATTCTGGTTGATGTTGATCCCGTTCCCGGTATTGCCGTTTATGGCATTCGCCGCGATATCGGCCTGCGCCGCCCTGACGACCGCCACTCCATCGCCAGTATTGTTCCTGATGAAGTTTTCCACAATCCGAGCGCTGGAGGATCGCGAAACCAGAACTCCGCGATTGCCGTTCTGCTCAATCGTATTGGCGCTGGCAAAGGTCCCCGTAACGCCGGATTGAAAGCCGATCTTCGCGGAGGCACTGTTATCAACGGTGATGCCGGCGCTGAGGTTGCCGTAGACGGCGTTGCTCTCGATCTCGGCATAGGAGGCGTCGGCCACGAGAATGCCACTAGTGCCGTTGTTTCGAACGACATTGGGGCTCGCTTGCGTGGCAAAGTCACCGCGAAAGCCGATGTCGGCTACGGAATGCTCGCAAACGCAGATCCCATTAAAGCCGTTATATTCTATGGTGTTGTCCACGATCAGGGCGAAGCTGCCATTGTGCACGCCCACCCCGTGGGTCGTTGCGTTCTTGATCAGATTGCCATCGATGGTGCCCGTGCCACCCCTGAAAAACTGCACGCCGTGGCGACCGCCGATGATCGTGAAGCCCTTGATGGTGATGCCCCGGCCCCGTATCTGCACCGTCGGGGCGTTCAGATTTCCGCTGCCGTTGATGGTCGCTGTCCCCTGGCCAACGATGGTGAGATTGTGACGGCCGTCGCCGATCAGCACATTCTCGTTGCAGATACCGCTCACGATCAGCGTATCCCCCGCATCTAGTTTATCGATGGCGCGCTGCAAGGTGTGCTCATGGTGACTCCCGCACCTATGTTTTTTGGTTTCCGCCACTGCCGCCGAGGGCAGCAGCCAGAGACAAAAAGCTGCCAAGAAGATTGATCTTATTGTGTATGTTTTTGCGTGTTTCATGCTCTCTCCCGTTCCGATGGTGATTTTTGGGGCGACAATGGTTAAAGCCATTGGGGTCGCCCGTTAGCCCCAACTTGTTCAAGTGCCTGATATCGATATGCGCCCCCACGTTAGCGACCACTAACATAATTCTGTAGAAAACAGGTATTTTTGTGCAAAATTCGCATAAAACACCATTTCGCAAATGAAACACTGTTTTCATCTAGTTAACGACCTTTACATTCGAGAACTGGTCTCTATATACTCTGTCAAATTCTACGCATAAGTAGAATTTTGCCGTTAAGAGCGTTATTCGCGGCTTAAACGGAGGCTCATATGAAACCAGCCGATTTAATTCTTCATTGTTACGCTGAAAAAATTGATGGGCAATGGCAGGCATTCTGCCTCGACTTGTCTTTGGCCGCTCAGGGCGAATCTTATTCTGATGTTCGGCACAAACTCTCGAATATGATTCGTGAGTATGTGTATGACGCTTTGGTTGGCCAGGATAAAGAACACGCTAGCAAGCTATTAAAACGCAGCGCTCCGCTTAAGTACTGGTTGAAATTTTATTTCATGGTGGCGTTTCTTAAAGTAGGTGGATTACGTGATGGCATGAGGCATTTATTTTGCCCTCCGATGCCGCTTGAGCCGGCAAATTATAATCATGCTTAATGAGACGTGGCGCACTATTTCCCATTAACTTGCAAACAAGTAAAAACTATTCTTAATAATTTGGGATTCAAACCGAGACCACAAAAAGGGACATCGCACGAGCAATGGGTAAAGTATGACAACAATGGTAACCTGTTAGGGAAAGTTACGGTTGATTATCCCAAAGCTCCATTTAGCCAAGATTTGATTTCATTCATGGCCAGGCAAGCCGGAGTGTCAAAGAAAGAATTTTACGGCAACCTAAAATAACCCGCTCCGGCGGGTTTTTTGTTGTACGCGCACATTATTGCGCCATAATCCGCGCCCGTTTATTGTTACATTTCAAACTGAGACACTACCCCCTTGCTTGATCGGTTGACACATTGATCCAAAACGGGGTTTCGCCCCTGGGCTCGTTGTGCTCATTACAATAAATGGTGCCCAAGCCTGATATCAATAGCCTCCAAGCATGTGCGCAATCACGCACCAAAGAGGTGGTCCCAAGCAGTTGGACAGATTTTCCGGGTTTTTAAGTGGAGCCTCTGCCGGTGGAGGGTTATCCACGGGGCCGCGTGTGCGTCGCTTGCGACGAACGTGAACGCGCGGCACGGTGGGTAACCCGGGTCATGGTCATGCTGCTTTCTTCAGTTCGAGGTTGTCAAAGTACATTGTTGCCGGGGTCTCACCACCATGTTCGGAATGCGGGCGGCGTTGATTGTAGAACGAGAAATACTTTCCAATGCCGGCCCGCGCATCGCTGACGGTGTCGTAGGCATGCAAATAGATTTCCTCGTACTTGATCGATCTCCAGAGTCGCTCGACGAAGACATTCGTCGCGCCAGCTGCCCTTGCCGTCCATACTGATCTGGATGTGGTGTGCCTTGAGCACCCCGGTGAACTCCAGGCTGGTGAATTGGCTGCCCTGGTCGGTATTGAAGATCTCGGGGGTGCCGTAGCGGGCAAGGGCTTCTTCCAAGGCCTCAATGCAGAAATCGGTGCTCATGCTGGTCGATACGCGCCAGGTGAGCACCCGCCGGCTCGCCCAGTCCATGACCGCCGCCAGATAGACAAACCCACGGGCCATCGGCACGTAGGTGATGTCCATCGCCCAAACGTGATTCGGGCGCTCGATCGGCAGGTTCCTCAGCAGGTACGGGTAGATCGGGTGCGCGGCATGGCGCCGACTGGTGTTGGGCTTTGGGTACAACGCCTCGATGCCCATCGTCCGCATCAGCGTCGCGACGTGCTTGCGACCGATGAAGTGGCCTTCGCCTTTGAGGAAGTCGCGCATCATGCGGCTCCCCGCAAAGGGGTGCTCAAGGTGCAGCTCATCGATGCGGCGCATCAAGGCCAAATCCTCGTCCGAGGTGGGCCGGGGAAGGGAGTAGACCGATGAGCGCGACAGCTCCAGCAACTGTGCCTGTCGAACCACCGGCAGCCGATGATCGGTATCGATCATCGCTTTGCGCTCGCATCGCTGTTGCGACCGAGCGCGCCGGCCAAAAAATCAATCTCCAGGGCTTGTTGGCCGATCTTGGCATGCAATGCCTTCAGATCCGGTGCCGAACCGCGCTTGTCGGCCGCCGTAGCAAAGACCTCGACGGCGCGCTGCAACAGTTCGTCCTTCCACTGTGTAATCTGGCTGGGATGCACATCAAAGCGCTCGGCCAGTTGCGCCAGCGTCTGTTCACCCTTGATTGCTGTCAGTGCCACTCTCGCCTTGAAGGCCGGTGAATGATTGCGACGGGGTCGTTTCATCTGCTTTGCTCCTATTTATGCGGCTCGCGCCGCCAATTAGAGCAGAGACTTCACTTATCCGGCTGTCAGATTTCCTGGGACCACTTCTCCAACCGGCGCTGCATTTTGAATAGGACTAAATCCTATGTCAAGTGAATACACAAGCCTTGCGCAGCACGATATATGAGGCCCGTGGATCACGCACCTCACGAATAGGGGATGCACTCTTCCCGAATCATCGCATCGAGCAGCCAGTCGAGGTTGCAGCGATAGTCTTCCTGGTTATTGCAACACTGGATGATGTGCTGGGGGGCCAGCGAAAAGAAGTCGGGCTCGGCGTGCCATGGAAGGACGTCTCGTCATTCATTCCGGATTTTCCCTTCAACGCCTACGATGTGAGCTTGCCCCTGAAAAACGTAGTTCTTAACCAGGTGTTACTTTGACGGTTAAGGAGATACGAAATGATGACAGAAAAGGGCAAGAGATCGGCGTACACGCTGGAGTTCAAGCTGGAGGCGGTACGCCTGGTGCAAGGCGGGCAAGCCAAGGCGGTCACGGCCAGGGTTCTGGGCATACCGGAGCCGACGCTGGGCAACTGGGTGCGCCTTGCAGCCCAAGGCAAGCTCGCGGGGGTTGGCGCCAAGCCGGTGAGTGCGGAGCAAATGGAGCTTGCGCGGCTGAGGGCCGAATTGGCGCGGGTCAAGATGG
>CAYIRZ010000012.1:0-20748 GCA_964365845.1 uncultured Streptomycetaceae bacterium | reverse complement strand
GAAGAAGCGGTTGAGGGTCGCGTCGCTGACCACGTAGTCGCCGCGCAGCCAGAGCGTGACCTCCGGCCCGACCCCCGGTATCTGCGAGAAGACATTGATAATGACCTGCGCTGCCCAGAAGGACAGCTGCCCCCAGGGCATCAGATAGCCGACGAAGGTCTGGGCCACCAGGGCGAGGAAGATCAGCATGCCGAACAGCCAGGTCAGTTCCCGTGGTTTGAGATAAGAGCTGTACAGCACGCTGCGGTACATGTGCAGGTACACAAGAATCAGCAAGGCCGAGGCGCCGGTCGAGTGCATGTAGCGGATCAGCCAGCCCCAGGGCACGTCGCGCATGATGTATTCCACCGAGGCGAACGCCTGTGCCGCGTCGGGCTTGTAGTGCATGGTCAGGAAAATGCCGGTGACGATCTGCAGTCCCAGCACCACCATCGCCAGCGAGCCGAAGTAATACCAGAAATTGAAGTTCTTCGGCGCGTAATACCCGGACAGGTGGTCCTTCCACAGCTGAATCAGCGGAAAACGCTGATCGACCCAGGTCAGGATGCCGTTGAACGGCCCGGCGCCGGTGACCGGCTGTTTTTCAGTGGCCGCCATCGTCACGCTCCCTTGCCGTCGTCGCCGATCAGAATGCGCGTATCGGACAAATATTTGTAGGGTGGAACCACCAGGTTGTCAGGGGCGGGCTTGTTCTTGTAGACGCGGCCCGCGAGGTCGAACAACGAACCGTGGCACGGACAGTAGAATCCCCCCTGCCAGTTGGAATCGAAGGGCTCGGGCTCGGCCTTGAACTTGCCGACCGGGGAACAACCCAGATGGGTGCAGATGCCGACAACCACCAGGTAATCCGGCTTGATCGAACGGAATTCGTTCTTGGCGTACGGCGGCTGCTGCACTTTCTTCGAGTTGGGATCGGCGACTTTGTCTTCGGCTTTCTTGACGGTCTCAAGCATTTCCTTGGTGCGGCGGACGATCCACACCGGGCTACCGCGCCACTCGACGGTCATCTGCTCGCCTGGGGCGAGCCTGCTGATGTCAACTTCCACCGGCGCGCCGGCGGCCTTGGCGCGCTCCGACGGCAACATGCTTGCGACAAACGGCACCGCAACGGCACCCGACGCCATCCCGCCCGCGACGCCGGTCGCGGCAACGAGAAAGCGCCGCTTCCCCTGATCCAGCTCTTTGTCAGCCATGAAGTGATCTCTGAAAATACGAAAAAAGCGCTATTTTACACAAACACTCCCGAAAACTTAAATGAAATTTGAAAAAAACATTATTTATCATCATGTTGTAGTGGATTCCCGGCCTTAGCCCTGTTCCAACAAAGGGTTTCGCGCAAAATCAACAACGCAACGGTGACTTTGCCCGCACCGGCTATACAGGGTTGGGAATGTCGATGAACTGGTGTTCCAGTCCAAAACGCTCCGCCAGATGCCGGCCCAAGGCCTGCACGCCATAGCGTTCGGTGGCGTGATGGCCGGCGGCAATAAAGGCCACGCCGGATTCGCGCGCCAGATGTACGGTCTGCTCCGAAGCCTCGCCCGACAGATAGACATCGACTCCAAGCGCAACCGCCGCCTCCAGATAACCCTGGGCAGCGCCGGTGCACCAGGCAATGCGCGTCACCGTGCGCGCAGCATCGCCGATCACCAGCGGTTCGCGCGCCAGCCGGGCACCGACTTCGAACGCCAGATCAGCCAGCGTCGCGGGTTGCGGCAGGCGACCGAATGCCGCCGTGTTCTGCTCTCCGAACCAGCCTTCCACCTCAAAACCCAGGCGGCGCGCAAGTTCGGCGTTGTTTCCGACTGCGGGATGCGCGTCGAGCGGCAGGTGAAATGCGAACAGGTTGAGGTTGTGTTCCAGCAGCAGCGCAATACGGCGGCGTTTGGGGCCGGCAAGGCGCGCATCCTCGGATTTCCAGAAATAGCCGTGGTGCACCAGCAGGGCATCGGCGTCTGCAGCCACCGCAGCCTCCAGCAGGGCGAGCGACGCGGTGACGCCGCTCACGATTTTGCGCACTTCGGCGCGCCCTTCCACCTGCAGGCCGTTTGGGCAATAATCCTGAAATTTAGGGACTTCAAGAAACCGGTTCAGGTAGGCGTCAAGTTCGTCGCGATTCATAGGCGGCTGGCCCTGCTGGAAAAAAGCATTTTAACGCGAACCGGCCACGAAACTTTTCACATGCGCAAACTTTGGCTGGTATTTGCCCAAACCGCGACGGTCTGCCTGGCGGTGCTGTTCGTCGTCTCGACGCTGCGGCCCGATCTGCTGTCGTGGAATCCACGCGGCAATGTGATGACCATCACCGAATCGCAGCCCGAGACTGCGACAAAGAGAATCGCTTCGTTCAGCGATGCGGCCAAAAAGGCAATGCCGGCGGTGGTCAACATCTTCACCACCAAGGATGTCAAAGTGCCGCGCCAGCCCTTCATGGACGACCCCGTATTCCGCTATTTTTTCGGCGACCAGTTCGACGCTCAGACGCAGAAGAGTACCAATCTCGGCTCGGGCGTCATCGTCAGCATGCAGGGCTATATCCTCACCAACAGTCATGTGGTCGAAGCCGCCGACGACATTGAGGTCGCGCTTGCCGACGGCCGGCGCACGCAGGCGCGCGTGGTCGGCGCCGATCCCGAGACCGATATCGCCGTGCTGAAAATCGATCTGCCCAAACTGCCGGCTATCACTTTCGGACAATCGGAGCAGGCGAGTGTCGGCGACGTGGTGCTGGCGATCGGCAACCCTTTCGGCGTCGGGCAAACCGTCACCCTGGGCATAGTCAGCGCACTCGGGCGCAGCCACCTTGGCATCAATACCTTCGAAAACTTCATTCAGACCGACGCCGCGATCAATCCCGGCAACTCGGGCGGCGCGCTGGTCGATGTCGACGGCAACCTGATCGGCATCAACGCCGCGATCTACTCGAACACGCCCGGCGGGGCATCGCTCGGCATCGGTTTTGCGATCCCGGTCAGCACGGCGCGGCAGGTGATGGAGCAGATCGTCCGGACCGGCTCGGTAACGCGCGGCTGGATCGGCGTCGGCGTCCAGAACATGAGCAAGGAGCTTGCGGAATCATTCAAACTGCCGCAAGTCGGCGGCGCCTTGATCTCGGAAGTGCTGCGCGGCAGCCCGGCGGACCAGGCCGGCATCAAACCCGGCGATATCCTGGTCGCGGTCAATGGCAAGCCGGTCGCCGACTCGGCAAGCATGCTCAGCCTGATCGCCGCCCTCCAGCCTGGCCAGCAAGCAGCGCTCAAAGTGGTGCGCAACCGGGCTGAAACCGAAATCAAGGTTGCGGTGGGCACGCGGCCCAAGCAATCGCGCCGGGATGAGTAAGAGTCCGTTAGTAGTTTGTCGGACCTGGGTTCGACAAACTCCTAACGGCTTTTCTCTTCGGCTTCTATTTTGTCCAGTTCGCTTTCCATTTCGGTTTCGGAAAGCGGCTGGTATGCACCGGCATCCTGCTTGTGCCTGACGACGAAGCGCGCGAAAAAAATCCCCAGCTCGAAGAGCAGGCACATCGGCGCGGCCAGCAATATCTGCGACACCACGTCCGGCGGCGTGACGACAGCGGCGACGACGAAGGCGCCGACGATGAAATAGGGGCGAGCTTCTTTTAGCTGCTCGATCGTCACCATTCCCATCCGCACCAGCAGAATGACCACGATCGGCACCTCGAAGGTCAATCCGAAAGCCAGGAACAAGGTCATCACGAAACCGAGATAGTTCTCGATGTCCGGTGCGACCGTGATGCTCTTGGGGGCGATCTTGTTGACGAAGTCGAAAACCACGCCAAATACGAAGAAATAACAGAACGCGATCCCCAACAGGAACAGGATGGTGCTCGCCACCACCAGCGGTATCGTCAGGCGTTTCTCGTGCGTGTACAAACCGGGGGCGATGAACGCCCATGCCTGATATAGCACGTAGGGCAGCACGAGGATGAATGACACCATCATCGCCACCTTGACCGGAACCAGGAACGGCGTCACCACCCCGGTGGCGATCATCTTGGTGCCCTCGGGCAAGGCACGCATCATCGGATGGGCCAACAGGTCGTAAAGATCGGACGCCCAGGGAAACAGGCACAGCAGGACGATCGCAAACGCCAGCAGCGAATGCAACAGCCGGTCGCGCAACTCCATTAAATGGGAAATGAAAGTATCCTGGTCCATTGGAATACGGCCGGTCAGGCCTGCTTCTGCGACTTGGGATCAAGTCCCAGTTCCAGCTGAGGCGAGGTTTCTGCAGAGGTTGGCGGCGGCGCAGTCTCAAGCGGTCCGGGCGCAGCATCCGGCAATGAATCGGCAGACGGGTTGGTTGTCTCCTGCGCAGGAACGTCCGCGATTTTCTGCAGTTCGGACTCGGTCGCGCTGATTTCCTTGGAAACCGATTGCTCGATCGAACGCGCTGCGTCCTGCATGCTGCTCTGGAGTTTGCGCAGCTCATCGAGCTGCATTTCGCGGCTGATATCGGCCTTGACGTCATTGACGTAGCGCTGCATGCGCCCGAACAAATGGCCGAGCGTGCGCGCGACCTTGGGCAGGCGCTCGGGACCGATCACGATCAGCGCCACGACCGCAATGACAATGATCTCGGAGAATCCGATGTCAAACATGGGAATCCGTGAGGCGAGAGAGGTGAGGAGTGAAGCGTATTAACTTCCTGCGCTTCACGCCTGACGCCTTATGCCTCACGCTTAGGCGTTTCCTTCTTGGCTTCGCCTTCGATGGTCTGGCCGGTGGAGGGCGGAATTTCCGCTTTTGCCTGAGCGGATTTGTCTTCCTCGGATTTCATGCCGTCCTTGAAGCCTTTGACGGCGCTGCCCAGATCGCCGCCAAGATTGCGCAGTTTCTTGGTGCCGAAGACCAGGATCACGACCACCAAAACGATCAACCAGTGCCAGATGCTTATTGAGCCCATACGTTTACCCCTCAATCTCCATGCCGGGAAGTTTCACCGTGCCCGCTACTTGCGCGAGGCTTTCTCGTCTATCCCCGAAATGCCTTCACGGCGCCGCAACTCGGCCAGCACATCGTCCGGACCAAGCCCGTGCCACGCCAGCAATACCAGACAGTGAAACCACAAATCGGCGGTTTCTCGAACAATATGCAGTTTATCACCGTCCTTGGAGGCAAGCAGCATCTCGGCCGCCTCTTCGGCCACTTTCTTGAGTACGGCATCCTGCCCTTGCGCGAACAGACTCGCGACATAGGAGCTTGAAGGATCGGCCTGTTTGCGGGCCGCTATGGCCTCGCCAAGACGCCGCAATATCTCCGCTTCAATCATTTTCTATAGATGTCTTCGGGGTCCTTGAGCACCGGGTCGGTCACCACCCACTTGCCGCCCTCCAGTTCCTGGAAAAAACAGCTGTGCCGCCCGGTATGACAGGCAATCCCGCCCATCTGTTCCACTTCGATCAAAATCACGTCTTCGTCGCAGTCGAGCCGGATGGCTCTCACTTTTTGCGTATGGCCCGATTCCTCGCCCTTGTGCCACAGCTTCCTGCGCGAACGCGACCAATAATGAGCCTCGCCGGTCTGCACCGTTTTATTGAGCGCCTCGCGATTCATCCATGCGACAGTCAGCACGCGGCCCGAGCCCGCCTCCTGCGTCACGACAGGTACCAGGCCATCCTGTGCCCAGTTTACTTTATTGAGCCAGCTGTCACTCATCTTAAATGCGTGAGGGGTTGGGGGTGAAAAGCGAGGCGGAAGCAGTTCGATACCGCAATTCTACACCTCACGCCCGACACCCTCACAGCCTGACTTCGATTCCGTGTCGCGCCATGTATTCCTTGGCCTGGCGCACCGTGTATTCGCCGTAATGGAAAATGCTCGCCGCGAGCACCGCGTCCGCCCGGCCCTTGATGATGCCATCGACCATATGGTCCAGATTGCCGACCCCGCCGCTGGCAATCACCGGGATGTCCAGCGCCTCGGAAAACGCCCGCGTCAGCTCCAGGTCGAAACCGTTGCGGGTGCCGTCGCGGTCCATGCTGGTGAGCAGTATTTCCCCGGCGCCCAGCGCCTCCATTTTGCGTCCCCACTCCAGCGCATCGATCCCGGTCGCCCTGCGGCCGCCATGGGTAAACACCTCCCAGTGCAGCGCAGCAGCGCCGTCCACACGCTTGGCATCAGCTGCATGATCGACGCGTTTGGCGGCGGTTTCACGATCGATGCGTTTGGCGTCGATGGCCACCACGATACATTGCGAGCCATAACGCGCGGTGGCGTCGGCAACGAGCTGCGGATTCTGCACCGCCGCCGTGTTGATGCTTACTTTGTCGGCACCTGCATTGAGCAGTCGGCGCACGTCCTCCACCATGCGCACGCCGCCGCCAACGGTGAGCGGAATGAACACCTGCGCCGCGACGTCCTCGATGATCTGCAGGATCAGATCACGCCCGTCGCTGCTGGCCGTGATATCGAGAAAAGTGAGCTCATCTGCGCCTTGCTCGTCGTAGCGGCGCGCGATCTCCACCGGATCGCCGGCATCGCGCAGTCCGACGAAATTGATGCCCTTGACGACGCGTCCCGCGGTGACATCAAGACAGGGAATGATACGTTTTGCCAGGCCCATGGAATTAAAAACCTTCAGCCACAGAGGTCACAGAGCACACAGAGAGAAAACGGAAAATGATGGGTAGCGTGTCTGGGATCGCAGGGTTCTACTCTGTGGACCCTGTGACCTCTGTGGCTCAGTCTTTTTTACTTAATTTATCCGCCAGCTTTTGAGCCGCGGCGAAGTCCAGGGTACCCTGATACACCGCGCGGCCGGTGATGGCCCCGGTGATGCCTTCGGACTCGACCTTGCACAGCGCCTTGACGTCGTCAAGATTGGTTAAGCCGCCGCTCGCGATCACCGGCACGGTGAGCTCACGCGCGAGCGCAACGGTCGCATCAATATTGACGCCGCTCAGCATGCCATCGCGCCCGATGTCGGTGTAGATGACTGTTTCGATGCCGTAGTCCTGGAACTTCTTGGCGAGATCGACCACATCGTGGCCCGTCATCTTCGACCAGCCGTCGACCGCGACCTTGCCATCCTTGGCGTCGAGCGCCACCATGATATGCCCCGGAAACGCACCGCAGGCATCGTGCAAAAAACCCGGCGTTTTGACCGCCGCGGTGCCGATGATAATGTAGGAGATGCCCGAGTCCAGATACCTCTCTATGGTGTCAAGGTCGCGGATGCCGCCGCCAAGCTGGATCGGCATTTTGTCGCCGACCGCCTTCACGATGGCCTTGATGGCCTGCTCGTTCTTGGGCCGTCCCGCCGCCGCGCCGTTGAGATCGACCACATGCAGGCGCCTCGCGCCCAGCTTGAGCCAGTTCGCAGCGGTTGCGCCGGGATCGTCGGAAAATATGGTGGCGTCATTCATCACCCCCTGCTTCAGACGCACACACTTACCATCTTTCAGGTCAATGGCTGGAATAATCAACATAGGCGTTTAATCATACACAAGACCAGGCCTATCTCATAGCATCAGCGAAGGGACGCGTATCTCCGGCCACCGCGGCTGCCGGCTGCCACGCCACAAAATTGGCAAGCAGCCGCAGGCCCGCCGCCTGGCTTTTTTCCGGATGAAACTGGACTGCAAAAATATTGCCGCTGGCCGCCGCGCAGGTGAACGAAAACGGGTACAGGCTGTAGCCCGCGATGAGCTGCGGGTTGGCCGGTTCCGCGAAATAACTGTGCACGAAATAAAAGCGGCTGCCGGGAGCGATGCCCTCCCACAACGGATGCGGCATGGTCTGGTGCACCTCGTTCCAGCCCATATGCGGCACCTTGAGTTTTTCGCCCCGGGCATCGACCATCGCCTCGCGCGGAAAGCGCCGCACTTTCCCCGGCAGCAGGCCCAGCCCCGCAACAGCGCCCTCCTCGCTGCTATCGAACAGCATCTGCAAACCGATGCAAATACCGAGGAAAGGCTTCTCGCGGGCGCAAGAGATCACGGCTTGGCGCAAACCTCGCGCGTCCATCTCGCGCATGCAATCCGGCATCGCGCCCTGGCCCGGGAACACCACGCGTCCGGCGGCCATGATGACGTCGGGGTCGCTGGTCACGGCGACCTTGAGCTGCGGCGCGACATGCTCGATGGCTTTCGAGACCGAGCGCAGATTGCCCATCCCGTAGTCGATGACAGCGATGTCGATCATGGTCCGCGGTCAGCTACCGGTTTTCAACGGAAAAGGAACACATGAAAAGCGGGCCTACAGATTGCCTTTGGTGGAAGGCACGCCCTGCATGCGCGGGTCGAGTTCGACCGCCATGCGCAGCGCGCGGCCGAACGCTTTGAACGCCGTCTCCGACTGATGGTGCGCGTTTCCGCCTTTCAGGTTGTCGACGTGCAGCGTCACCATGGCATGATTGACGAAGCCCTGGAAAAACTCGCGCACCAGGTCGACATCGAATTCCCCGATGCGGGCGCGCACGAACTCGACCTGCATCTCCAGGCCTGGACGCCCCGACAGATCGACCACCACGCGCGACAAAGCCTCGTCGAGCGGCACGTAGGCGTGGCCGTAGCGGCGCACGCCTTTCTTGTCGCCGATCGCTTTGGCGAATGCCTGGCCCAGCGTGATGCCGACGTCTTCGACGGTATGGTGAGCATCGATGTGCAGATCGCCTTTGGCGGAGACCTCGAGGTCGAACGCGCCGTGGCGCGCAACCTGATCCAGCATATGGTCGAGAAACGGCACGCCGCTGGCAAGCCTGGCCTTGCCGCTGCCGTCGAGGTTGAGTTTCACGCTGATCTGCGTTTCCAGCGTATTGCGGGTGACTTGTGCTTCACGCATGGCTGCGCCTGGATTTTGTTTTATTGAAACGGTTAGAGTCGGTCAAGGGTTGACGGTTTCGTTCAATGCGTCAAGAAATCGGGTGTCTTCTGCCGGCGTGCCGACGGTAACCCGCAGGCAGTCCGCGAGCGCCGGATGCGAACCGTGAAGATTCTTGATCAGAACGCCGCGCTGTTTCAGGCCGTTGAAAACCTGCTCCGCTTTCCCGGTTTTGAACAAAATGAAATTGGCATCGCTCGGGAAGGGCTGCACGCCCGGCATGCGCTTGAGTTCGTCGAAAAGCCGTGTCCGTTCCGCTTTGATCGCCGCCGCCTGTTGTGCAAGCAGTTCATGATGCCGCAAAACTTTCTCCGCAACCAGTTGGGTCAGCACATTGACATTATACGGCAAGCGCACTTTGTCGACATGCGAAAGCCACGCGCCAGCCCCGGCGATCAGCCCCAGGCGCAGCCCGGCCAGCCCTGATTTCGACAGCGTGCGCATCACCAGCAGGTTGGGATGGTCTTTGAGCCGCGGCATGAAGCTCCTGCCGGCGAAAGCGTGATAGGCCTCGTCCACCACCGCCATGCCCGGAGCCGCTTCGATGATGCGCGTCATGGCCGCTTCATCGAACAGGTTGCCGGTCGGGTTGTTGGGATAGGCGATGAAAACCAGCGCCGGCTGGTGCTCGGCGATCGCCGCGATCACCTGGCCGGCATCGAGCGAAAAGTCGGGCTTCAACGGCACCCCGACGAAGCGCGCGCCGCAGAACGTCGCGATCATGCGGAACATCACGAACGAGGGTTCCAGACCCAGCACTACCGCACCCGGCCGGGCGGCCGCCAGCGTGAGCATCTGGATGATCTCGTCCGAGCCATTGCCGAGCAGCAGCTCCATGCCCGACGGGATGTCCAGCGCCTGGCGCAGGCCCGCCTTGAGCCGCGCGGCACCCGGATCGGGATAGCGGTTGAGCTCGGCGGTCTCGGCCAGCCGCGCCACCTCAACCCGCAGGTCCGCCGGCAGGGCATAAGGGTTCTCCATCGCGTCGAGCTTCACCAACCCCGCGCTGTCGGGCACGTGGTATGCCTTCAGCGCGACGATCTCGGCACGAATAATTTCTTCAGGAGCTTTAGACATAAAACCTATTAACCGCCAAGACGCCAAGGCGCCAAGGAAAGCCAATTAAAATGAAAACTTGCTCTTTGTCATCTTGAGGCGCCATTAGAGCGGTTCGATTCGCCTTTCTGATCATTAAATGTTTTTGAATTTCTTGGCGTCTTGGCGGTTCAAATTTTTTTCATCCTGTATTCCGCAGACTTCGCATGCGCTTGCAGCCCTTCGCCATTGGCGAGTTCCACCGCGATCCTGCCGAGCCTGGCCGCACCTTCGCGCGAAATATTGATCACGCTCGAGCGCTTCTGGAAATCGTAGACGCCGAGCGGCGAGGAAAAACGCGCCGTGCGCGACGTCGGCAGCACGTGATTGGGTCCGGCGCAGTAATCGCCGAGGGCTTCCGAAGTATAGCGTCCCATAAAAATCGCTCCGGCGTGCCGTATCTTCGGCAGCAGCGCCCGCGGGTTTTCGACCGACAGCTCCAGGTGCTCGGGCGCGATGCGGTTGACGATAGCACACGCCTCGTCCAGATCACGTACCTGGATCAGCGCGCCGCGTCCGGCAAGCGAGGCTTCGATCACCTCGCGCCGCGGCATGTCCGCGAGCTGGCGCCCCATGCTTTGCGCCACCGCGTCGATGAAGCCGGCATCCGGTGACAGCAGGATCGCCTGCGCCAGTTCGTCGTGCTCGGCTTGGGAAAAAAGGTCCATGGCGATCCAGTCCGGGTCGGTCCTGCCATCGCACACCACCAGGATTTCCGACGGCCCCGCCACCATGTCAATGCCGACCACGCCGAATACGCGGCGCTTGGCGGCGGCGACATAGGCATTGCCGGGACCCACGATTTTGTCGACCTGCGGCAGCGTCGCCGTACCGTAGGCAAGCGCCGCGACCGCCTGTGCGCCGCCGATGGTGAATACGCGGTCGACACCGCAAAGCGCCGCCGCTGCCAGCACCAGTTCGTTCTTTTCGCCGCCGGGGGTCGGCACCACCATGATGATTTCATGCACGCCGGCGACTTTGGCCGGAACTGCGTTCATGATCACCGACGAGGGGTAGGCGGCCTTGCCGCCCGGCACGTAGAGGCCGACGCGGTCGAGCGCGGTGACTTGCTGGCCCAGTTCATTGCCGTCGGCGTCCGCGTAGCTCCAGGACTGCGCACTCTGCTTTTCGTGATAGACGCGCACGCGCTCCGCCGCCGCCGTCAGTGCTTCGCGTTGCGGCGCCGGCAGTTGTTTCAATGCGCGCTCCTGCTCCGCGCGCGGCACTTCCAGTTCTTTCAGTGATCTCGCTTCGACGCGGTCAAAATGCTGCGTGTATTCCAGCACTGCAGCATCGCCGCGCGCTTTGACGTCGGCAAGGATGGCCGCGACCGTGGCATCGACCTGTGGGTCCTGCGCCGCCTCGAACGCCAGCAGCTCGCTGAGCCGCGCGTCGAAATCGGGTTGAGTACTATTTAGTCTGCGCATGGCCGTCATGCGACGGCGCGCGCAAAGGCGTCGAGCACGGGCTGGATCGCGCCGCGCTTGAGTTTCAGCGCCGCCTGGTTGACGATCAGCCGCGCGCTGATGGGCGCGATTTCCTCGACCGCCTTCAGGTTGTTGGCCTTGAGCGTGCCGCCGCTGCTCACCAGATCGACGATGGCATCGGCCAGCCCCACCAGCGGCGCCAGTTCCATGGAACCGTAGAGCTTGATGAGATCGACATGCACGCCCTTGGCGGCGAAGTGCTCGCGCGCCGTCTGCACGTATTTGGTCGCCACCCTGAGCCGCGCACCCTGCTTCACCGCGCATTGATAATCGAAGCCGTCCGGCACCGCCACCATCATGCGGCAGGCAGCGATCTTGAGATCGAGCAGCTGATACAAGCCCTGCCCGCCCTGCTCGTCGAGCACATCCTTGCCGGCCACACCCAGGTCGGCCGCGCCGTACTGCACGTAGGTCGGCACGTCGGAGGCGCGCACGATGATGACCCGCACATCGCGTTTATTGGTCTTGAGGATCAGCTTGCGCGAAGTCTCGATATTTTCGCGTACGGTGATGCCCGCCGCCTTCAGCAGCGGCAGCGTCTCGTCGAAAATCCGGCCCTTGGAGAGCGCGATGGTGATCACAGGCAATCCATCAATAAAAACAGCATATTACAGCATTGTGCGGCGGCTAGACAGAGGACAGGCGGTAAGCAGTACGGATTCAGCCAACCGGTTTCTTCGCAACGTACTTCACGCCCGCGATGCGCTCAAAATCGGCATCCTGTGTCCACAAGATTGCGCCATGGGCTTGCGCCATTGCCAGCATGATGCTGTCGGCCATCGGCAGGCGATGCTCGATACTCGCCTTGGCTGCGGCAAGCGCAAGCCTCGAAGTCAGTTCAACGATCTGCCCTTGCTGCATGAGCGCAACGGCCTGCAGCGCCTCTCCCACGCCACGCTGCTGCAGCACGCGCTTGAACACTTCGTAAAGACTCAGCGTCGGGACCAGCAGTTCGCGTGTAGCCTCGATCGCCGGGGCGAAAAATGCCGCATTGGGTCCGTCGGCAAAATACTCCAGCCAGCCGGAAGAATCGACAACGTTCAAACGCGGTCATCCTCGCGCGGCACATCGGTATTCAGCCCCTTCAGGAACCCGCGCCTGCGCTTCATCGGGAGCAGGGGGATGAGTTCGATACGATTCTCGTATGCGATGGCCTGCACTTTCTGCCCAGGACTCAATTTGAGCGCGTCGCGAATGCCCTTGGGTATGACCACCTGGAACTTGGGAGAAATAGTGACGGTTTCCATGACTTCCTTATCGATCGTTAAGTCGTATGACGATTATCGTATCGATAACATGGTCAGTCAAGCGGGACTGGCGAGAAGCTGCCAGCCCCTTAGCTCCACGTTCGGCGTCATTTCACCGCAGGTCATATTTTGGAGTATTCTTCAAGCTATGAAGATAGCGACTGGCAAAGTTGTTGGCGGCAAGGTAGTGGTCGACGGGGCACCCCTTGAGGAGGGGGCGTCGGTGACCGTATTGGCAAGAGACAATGAGAGTGGCTTTATCCTGTCCGCCGAGGAGGAAGCTGATCTGCTCTTGTCGATCGCCGAGGCCGATCGTGGCGAGACGGTCTCGGCCGAAGAGGTGCTTGAGAAGCTTGCCCGCCATCGCAGCTGATAAGCTGTGCGAGTTCGGGTTACCAGGCAAGCCGGCTCACACATTGAGCAGGCTGCTATCTGGTGGGAGAGGAATAGGCCCCTTGCTCCTGGAGCGCTAAACGAAGAACTCGCCGAAGCGTTTTCGCTCCTCGGTGCGCAACCTGGAATCGGGGTTTCCGCGCTGAATACCAAGACAAAAGGCGTGAGACGCGTCCATCTTGCTCGAGTTCACTACTATCTCTACTACCGGGTCCGCGGTGACGAAGTGCAAGTGCTTGCGCTCTGGCACACGAGTCGTGGCACAGAACCGCAGCTATAGTCCGTCGACGATGATGCCGAACCCGCTGCTGCAGCGGACGCCCGCACCCGTGCGCCGGCCTCTCGCCCCGCCGCGGACGCACTCGTGCCGGCCACCGCCGTTGACCCTCGAATCCGCATCTGTCATAGTGATTTCGTCCCCTGACCAATCCTTGCGCCCCCGTGACGATGCCCACGCGCTGCCCCTACCCATTGACCGCCGGAACCCACAGCGCCCTTCGGCACGAAGGCACCATTACAATCTCCAGAGCACCGCGCTCTGAATCCAGCGGTTCAGTCCAACCGATTTTATCCACCATGCTGCCGCATGACGGATAAAATCCTATTCGTTAGGGCTCCAGTCTGTGCAGCAAGACGCACCGAGGTTATGATCGTGCCTGCTCGCGTAACCAAAAGGCAAGAGGTGATTCCCATGAGGCCATACATCGGAATGCTGTTGCTTCTGTTTCTCGGCGGTTGTGATCGTGTTAAGTGGGTTCCCATTGTCCAAACCCATGATCGAACTATATATGCAGATGCAAAGAGCATCGTGAAAGTCGGAGGAAGCCAAACGAGGGTCCACATGACAACGGTTGTTGACTTCAAAACGGTTCAGATAGACCGCAGCGGGAAGCCCTACCTGTCAGATAAAGGCACGGAGGAATATGACTGCTCGGGCGGAACGATTAAAGGTATCTACACCGCTAGATACGCTGGGAATATGGCAACGGGCGGTGATGTTGCAGGTGGACGGCAGTATGACGACCCGAAGAAACCTGCGCCCGGGTCGACCTTTGAGGCATTGTTCAAGTTCGCATGCGCTAGCACTCGGTGAATGCAGCTGACGAAAGCGCGTCTAACTTTAGTTCAAGCGGACGCGAGTCAGCGTGGTTGGTTTGCCTGTAATGGTGTCGCTGTCCATGCGGCGTCACGCGCGCCGCTCAACAAATCGTTAGACAACTTAACTGAGAAGGAGCAGGTGTGGACGAAGACCCATTTGTTGCCACAGCAATGTCTGCTGCCGAGGAGGTTCTTGCTCCTCCACTTTCAATTCAACGGGGCGCGTCACTTCTATACCAGGTGACAGTCGACAACCGTCTGCAGATCAGAGTCGATCCCAAAAAACCGATGCGTGGGCAATCCGCATTTCAAACGGATCTGTGCGTCTTCGAGACGCTTGATGCGGAAACAAAGATTCCGAGGGTGGTTCTTGAGTTCAAGCCTGGCCTGAGCACTCACGACGTAATCGTCTACAGCGCCAAGGCGCGTAAACACAAGCAAATTTACCCGTATCTTCGATATGGTCTGGTCATCGGGAATGAGGCGAAAGTGCCCGGCAAGTTCTTCACTCATAACGAGGCGCTAGATTTCTGCGTCGCTTCCGCGTCATACAAGAGCAATCGCCTTCACGAAATCATTGCACGACTGCTAAAGGCAGAAGTGCAAGCTTCGCGTCAACTTGAAAAAGTCGCCTTCGGCTCTACACCCGTTCACGTTTATCGTAGTGAAGTCGTCCTCGATGAAGGCACCGGAAAAGTTGTCTAACTTCAGGTGGAGCGGACGTGCCGGAAGCGTCGTGCCACAATTGGCGTCTGTAGCGGCACGCCGCTCACCACGACGTTAGGGCTCTCCCGGGGATACGCCGTGCGCACATTTCAAGAGTTTATGGTCGTCGCGGGCGCGCTTCTCTGGCTGTTCGCGTCGCCGGTTTTCGCAGCGGATGTATCGAACCTCATCGATGGCCATTTTGATTCCAAGTCCAAAACCCAGCGTACGGAGATCGCCAAAGAACTCCAGAAGAAGCTGCAGATACTCGTGCAATACCTCCCGAGCCCACGACCACAGGAATCCGCATGGCTAAAACAGGAGAACGACGCGATAGCTAAACTTGGCTCATCCGATGCCGCAACCTCCAGGCGCGTTCAGCTTGCGCTGTCCCCGGAGTTTCAGCACGCGAAGTTGCATGAATGGAGAACGGGGTCAACGCTTTACCTTATAGGATACGAGGTCGCCATACCGTCGTATGGTCCCCAGTCATGTCAAATATTCACCACTCGCTAATTCATCTTGGCAATGACGTCTAACTTTGCGCCGCAGCGGACGCCGTTCCGGCGCCGCTGGGCTCCACGTTAGGCAGCATAGGGCCATGGACGAGAAGTTCGTTGCACATGTCGAATCGCTACGGCCGAAACTCGAAAGTTACCATTGGCGTCAGACTCGACTTACTCATATGCCATTGATTATATTCATATTTTTATAATACCACTCCTGCCGGTTCGGCAATTCTTAACTTAACGCACCCGCCTGATCCGCGCGCCGAGTTTTGACAGCTTCTCTTCGATCCGCTCGTAGCCGCGGTCGAGATGGTAGACGCGCTCGATGGTCGTCGCGCCGCGCGCCACCAGTCCCGCCAGCACCAGGCTTGCCGAAGCGCGCAGGTCGGTCGCCATCACGGTGGCGCCATCGAGATGCGGCACGCCTTTGACCACCGCGGTGTTGCCTTCGACCTCGATGTTCGCGCCCAGGCGGCGCAGTTCCTGCACGTGCATGAAGCGGTTCTCGAATATCGTTTCCGTCACCCGTGCCGTGCCGCTGGCCACGGCGTTCAATGCCATGAACTGAGCCTGCATGTCGGTCGGGAACCCCGGGTACGGCGCGGTGCGCACGTTGACCGCGCGCAGCGCGCCGTTGGTCTTGAGCCTGATCCAGTCTTCGCCGGTTTCGATATGCACACCCGTCTCGCGCAGCTTGTCGAGCACCGCATCGAGGATGTCGGGCCGCGCGCCGCGCAGCGTGATCTCGCCGCCGGTCGCCGCGGCCGCCGCCAGAAAGGTGCCGGTCTCGATGCGGTCGGGCATCACCCTGTAGTGCGCGCCGTGCAGGCTCGCCACGCCCTCGATGGTGATCACATCGCTGCCCGCGCCGCGGATTTTCGCGCCCATCGCGTTGAGACAATCGGCGAGATCGCTCACTTCCGGCTCACGCGCCGCGTTTTCGATCACGGTTGTGCCGTCCGCCAGCGTTGCCGCCATCATCAGGTTCTCGGTGCCGGTGACGGTCACCAGATCCATGCAGATGCGCGTGCCTTTGAGCCGGGACGCGCGCGCCAGCATATAGCCGTGCTCTATGCTGATGGTCGCGCCCATCGCCTGCAGGCCCTTCAAGTGCTGGTCGACGGGCCGCATGCCGATGGCGCAACCGCCCGGCAGCGACACGCGCGCTTCGCCCAGGCGCGCCACCAGCGGCCCCAGCACCAGCACCGACGCGCGCATGGTCTTCACCATCTCATAGGGCGCAACCGGGTTGTTGAGTTCCGCCGCGCGCAGTTCGACGCCGAGCTTTTCGTCGAGCGAGATCGATACGCCCATCTGCATCAGCAGGTTGAGCATGGTGGTGACATCGTGTAGATGCGGCACGTTCTGCACCCTGAGGGGTTCGGTGGTGAGCAGGGCCGCGCACAGGATGGGCAGCGTCGCATTCTTGGCGCCGGAGATGTCGACCTCGCCGGAAAGCGGCACGCCGCCTTCGATGACCAGTTTATCCATGAGTTCGCTGCCGGCCTATCTGGCGCTCCATTGTTCCGGCGTCAGGGTCTGCATCGACAGCGCGTGGATCTCCTCGCGCATGCGGTCCCCCAGCGCGCGGTAGACCAGCTGGTGCTGCTGGACCTTGGACCTGCCGCGGAACAGCGGACTGACGATGACGGCTTCGAAATGATGGCCGTCGCCGGCTACTTCCACGAAATCGCATTCGAGGCCGTCCTGGATATAGGTTTTGATCTGTTCCGGTTGCATTAGGGTCAATTCCTCAATTTATAGCCGGCCTTGATCAGCCAGTAGGTAGCCAATGATAAGACGAAAAAACACGCCGCCACAATCGCAAGGCTCAACAGCGGTTGCACATCGGCGTGGCCGAAGAAGCCGTAGCGGAAACCGTCGACCATGTAAAAAATCGGGTTGAGGTGCGACAGCCACTGCCAGAGCGGCGGCAGCGACTGGATCGAATAGAACACGCCGGACAAAAAGGTAAGCGGCAGGATGATGAAGTTCTGGAACACCGCAAGCTGCTCGACTTTATCGGAGTAAATGCCGGCGATGATGCCGAGCGCGCCCATGATGCCGCTGCCGAACAGCGCAAACAGGAATGCCCACAACGGGTGCGCCAGCGGCAGATCGACAAACCAGACCGCCGCCGCGAACACGCCGCAGCCCACCACCAGTCCGCGCGCCATCGCAGCGAGCAGATAGGCCGAGAAAAACTCGCCATGCGACAGTGGCGGCAGCAACACGAAAACAATATTGCCGGTCATCTTCGACTGCATCAGGCTCGACGAGCTGTTGGCAAAAGCGTTCTGCAGCACCGACATCATCGCCAGCCCCGGGATCAGGAATGCGGCGTAATCGACGCCGGGAAATACCTCGACATAGCTCCGCAACGAATGCGCGAACACCAGCAGGAACAGCAACGCGGTCAGTACCGGCGCCAGCACGGTCTGCACGCTCACCTTCCAGAAGCGCAGCCACTCCTTGTAAAACAAGGTATAGAAGCCGTGCAGCGGCTGATATCCACCGGTGATCGGGTCGGGCTTCATCTCAGTGCCTACTCATGATTTGCACGAAAATCTCCTCGAGGTCGGGCCGTATCACTTCCATTTCCAGCACCCGCACCTGCGCCGTGCGAAGCTGCGCCATCACCTCCTCGACCTCGACGTAGTCCTTGAGCGCGAGCCGGTAGCTGCCGTCGTCACGGCGCTCCACGACCAGCGGCGCCAGCGCAGCCGGCAGGACGTCGGGGGTGATCCGTAACTCGACATAGCAACCGGAATGCATCCCGAGCAGGTTCTGTGTCGTGTCGAGCGCGACGATCCGTCCCTGCTTCAGCATCGCGACGCGGCTGCACAGCGCTTCCGCTTCTTCCAGATAATGCGTGGTCAGCACGATGGTGTGGCCGTCGCGATTGAGCTGGCGCACGAATTTCCACAGCGCCTGCCGCAATTCGACATCGACGCCGGCAGTCGGTTCGTCGAGCACGATCACCGGCGGCTTGTGCACCAGCGCCTGCGCCACCAGCACGCGGCGCTTCATGCCGCCGGAGAGCGCGCGCATATTGGTGTCGGCCTTCTCGGTCAGATCGAGATGGTGCATGACCTCGTCGATCCAGACGCGATTGTTCCTGAGCCCGAAATAACCGGACTGGATAGTGAGTGTTTCGCGCACCGTGAAAAACGGATCGAACACCAGTTCCTGCGGTACCACGCCCAGTGCGCGCCGCGCTTCGCGGTATTGTCCGCGCACGTCGAAGCCCATGATACGCGCGGCACCGCCGGAGGCAATGACCAGGCCGGCCAGGATGTTGATCAGCGTGGTCTTGCCCGCGCCGTTGGGCCCGAGCAGGCCGAAGAACTCGCCTGGCGGGACTTCGAGGCTGACCCCGGCCAGCGCCTGCAATCCGCCGTAGCTTTTGGAAATCTGTTCGACCTGGATTGCGGGAATCATTGATACGTGAGGCGGAAGGAGTAAGGAGTAAGGAGTGAAGAGCGATGCGCAGATGCGCTGAACCGTTCGGGGTTTACACCTCACCCCTCACGTCTCTCTCCTCACGCCTCACCAAGAAGCTCGGTGACGCCGTAAAGCGCGGCCAGACTTTTGAGATTGTCCGGCAGGTTGGTGTATGAGATCTTGCGGTTCTCGCGCTGCGCCACGCGCCGCCACTCAAGCAGCAGGCTGACCGTGGTCGAGTCGACTTCCGTCAACCCGCCGAGGTCGACGGTGACGTGCGGCGCGGTCAACAGCTGCCGGGCTTCCTCGAGCACAGTGACGACGTTGCCTATATTGACCGGCCCCTGCAGCATGCAGCGGTCGCCATCACAGGAAATCATTGCTGGCTCACCTGCGCGAGCGTCCCGTTTTTCTCGGCGAGCGACTTGATGAGGCCGTCGACACCGTTCTTCTGCACTTCGCTGTTGAAGGTATTGCGATAGTTTTCCACCAGGCTGATGCCTTCGATCTTGACGTTATAGACCTTCCAGCCCTTGTCGGTCTTTTCCATGCCGTAATCGACTGCAACCGGCTGGCCGCTCGGCTGCTTGATCAGCGATTTGACCACCACGTCGGCGTCTTCCGGCGCGAGCCGCAGCGGCCGGTACTCGACGGTCTGGTTCTTGTACTGCGTGAATGCGGCGGTATAGGTGCGCACCAGCAGCGTGCGGAATTCGCTGGTCAGCGCCTTTTGCTGCTCGGCGCTGGCCTGACGCCAGTTTTTGCCCATCGCGAGCTGGGCCATGTGCGCGAAATTGAAATGCGGCACTACTTTTGTTTCCACCAGATCCAGCACCTTTTTCTTGTTTCCGGACTGGATATCCTTGTCGGCGCGGACGATGGCCAGCACCTCATCGGTCACGCTTTTGGCAAGCGCATCCGGCGCCACCATCTCGGCGGCGCGCACGGGAACAGCGGCAAAGCACGCCGCCAGTACGAACGCAAACAGATGTTTCTTCATGATAAGCACCTTAATCGAACATTAATCTAGGAGTTTGTCGGACTTAGCTCCTACAAACTCCTAAACACTACCCGTTCCGGTGAATGGAGGCCAAGTCCGACAGGCTGCTTGCGGCTATTTCTTGGCATCGCCTTCGGCCGCCTTGCTGTACAGGAACTGGCTGATCAGGTTCTCCAGGACCACCGCGGATTGAGTCAGCTTGAGCGTTTCGCCCTGGGCAAGATTGGCCGCGTCGCCGCCGGCCACCAGTCCGATGTATTGCTCACCAAGCAGGCCAGCAGTCAATATCGAGGCCGTGGTGTCCTTGGGAAACTGGTAACGCTTGTCTATCGTCATGGTTACTTTCGCCAGGAATTTGTTATTGTCGAACGTAATTCCGCTGACGCGCCCGACCACGACACCCGAGCTTTTAATCGGTGCACGAGGTTTCAGCCCGCCGATATTGTCGAAGTTCGCGGATACCTGGTAGGTGTCGGCGGCGCTGAAACCGCTCATGTTTCCGACCTTGAGTGCCAGAATCAGCAAAGCGCCGATGCCGGCGCATACGAACAAACCTACCCACAAATCGAGTGTCGAGCGTCCCATCAAACCCCCCGAAACATTAATGAGGTCAATAAAAAATCCAGTCCCAGGATCGCCAGCGAAGACGTGACCACGGTACGAGTGGTCGCGCCCGACACGCCTTCTGCGGTCGGCGGCGCATCATAGCCTTGGAACAGCGCGATCCAGGTCACGGCAAAACCGAAAACGACGCTTTTGATCACGCCGTTCAGGATGTCCTCGCGAAAATCGACCGCACTCTGCATCTGCGACCAGAACGAGCCCTCGTCGACCCCGATCAACACCACTCCGACCAGGTAGCCGCCGAACACTCCCATGGCGCTGAACATCGCCGCCAGCAGCGGCTTCGAAATCACGCCCGCCCAG
>CAYIRZ010000011.1:0-21127 GCA_964365845.1 uncultured Streptomycetaceae bacterium | reverse complement strand
CACCGAGTAACCGTGTGTGTCGGGACGCTGCACGGATTCGATCAGCTTGTCGACGATATGCCGCGGCGTAGGCTGGTCGGGGTTGCCCATGCTGAAGTCGATGATGTCCTCGCCACGGCGCCGCGCCGCGAGCTTGAGCTCACCAGTGACATTGAACACGTACGGCGGCAACCGTTTTATGCGAGAAAATTCTTCCATAACTTTCGGAGAAAGCTGCGGGTGAAAAAGCGTATAATTCTATCGGAGTGACTAATTCAAAGCAAATCAGCAGCTTATCGTACACTCCATGAAGCTCCATCTGGCCACGGCAAGCGGGCAGAATGTCTTTACCGGCTATGGCCCTGGCTACGTTATGGTCAACAACGTGCGCCATGAGAAACACATCGTGGTCATGTCCGACCGGATCATGGAATGGCGCCTCGAGGATTTCGAGGCGCTGGGCATGAAAGATTTCGAGTCCCTGCTCGCCCTGGCTCCGGAAATCGTGATCTTTGGCACCGGTAATGCCCAGCGCTTCCCCGCACCCGCCCTGTCCCGGCCGCTGACGATGGCCGGCATCGGCATCGAAGTCATGGATAGCAAGGCCGCCTGTCGCACTTACAATATCCTGATGGCAGAAGGCAGAAAAGTCCTCGCTGCCATCCTGGTCGCCTAGGAGTTTGTCGAACTTGAGTTCGACAAACTCCTAACTGGACCGGCGGACATCGCCTCGCGCCTGGACGCTGGTCCGGGCGGATAGCGCCTCATGCACTTCGCGGCGCATCTGCTTCTGATCCATGTTTTTTGGCAGAAAACGGAAAATCTCGCCCTTGTTGACAGCTTCGGTCATGATCTGGAAATCGGCCAACGCAGAACACATGATACGCACCGTGTCCGGATACAGGGATTTGACGCGCTGCAGGAACTCGACCCCCGACATGCCGGGCATCTGATGGTCGGAAATGACCATGTCGACCCAATGTTTGCTTAAGATGTCGAACCCCTCTGCGGCATCGTGTGCCGTCAGAATATAGTAGCCATCCTGGCTCAACGTGCGCATGAGCAGGATCAGCATGTCTTCGTCATCATCCACCAGCAGCAAGGCTGGCGCAGTGCCGCGCAACGCCACGGGGCGCGATAAATGCACATTGCTTTGCAGCCATGCGCCGCAATCCTCGACCGTCAGTGGCCGCGACAGATAGTACCCCTGAATTTCGTCGCAACCGTTGGCTGCAAGAAAACTCATCTGCGCCTCGGTCTCTACGCCTTCCGCCACCACTTTCAGTCCCAGACTGCCCGCCATCGAAATGATGGCACGGACGATCGCTGCATCCTCGGCATCGCTGGTAATGTCGCGCACGAACGAACGGTCGATCTTGAGCGCGCCGAGCGGGAAACGCTTGAGGTAGCTCAGGCTGGAATAGCCGGTGCCGAAATCGTCGACGGAAATCCGCACGCCTATCGATTCCAGGTACTCCAGCGTATGCACCACATCTTCGGTATTGGCCATCAGCGAACTTTCCGTGATCTCCAGTTCGATCAGCCGGGGATCGGCCTCGTATTCATCCAGCAATCGCCGGATATAACTGCCGAAACCCCGCGTCAGAAACTGGCGGCTGGAAAGATTGATCGCGATCGGCACGCATTGAACACCCGCTGCTTCCCACGCCTTGAGCTGAGCGCAAGCCGCGCTGAATACCCATTCACCGACCGGGATGATCAGGCCGGTTTCTTCCAGCAGAGGCACGAACTCCCCTGGCAACACCAGCCCGAGTTCCGGATGCTGCCAGCGCAGCAATGCTTCCAGCCCGGTGGTGTCGCCGCCGTTAAGACTGGCCTTGGGCTGATAGTGCAGCAGGAATTCATGGCGTTCGAGCGCGCGCCTCAGGCTGTTTTCCATGCTCAACCGGTGCAGAACCTTGGCGTTCATCTCGGCGGTGAAGAACTGGAAATTATTGCGGCCCGAATCCTTGGCTCGGTGCAAAGCGGTGTCGGCGCTCTTGATCAGCACTTCGAGGTCGTCGCTGTCCGCGGGATACATGCTGATACCGACACTCGCCGTGATATAGACCTCATCGCGCTCGAGCTGGAACGGCTCCGCGAAAGCGTCAAGCGCCTTCTGCGCCACCAGGCGCACATCTTCGGCATTTCTCAAATCGCTGAGGATGACCCCGAACTCGTCTCCGCCGAACCGCCCCACGGTATCGCCAACGCGCACGCAACCCGCCAGGCGCTCGGCAACCTGTTTCAGCAACGAGTCGCCGACGCTATGGCCGAGCGAGTCGTTCGCAACCTTGAAACGATCGAGATCCAGCATCATCACGCCGACCAGCCAGTTCCGGCGACGCGCCTGCGCCAGCGTCTGCTCCAGGCGATCGCGGAACAGAACGCGGTTGGGCAATCCGGTCAGGCCATCGTAATGGGCGAGATAGGCCAGCTTTTCTTCAGCCGCCTTGCGATGCGTGATATCCGAGGCGACACCCGCAATGCGGTAGATCCTGCCCTCGCTGTCGCGCACCGGATAAGCCTGCTCGTGGATCCAGCGTAGCGAACCATCGGCGCACAGGATGCGATACTCGATGTTGTAGTCACCGCCGCTGGGCATTGCCCTGCGCGCCACTCGCACGCGCCGCTTGTCGTCAGGATGCACGATTTCAAGAAAGCTGCTCAGACGCTTCATCGCCTCAGCCGCAGGCTTGCCGGTGACTTTCTCGTAGACCGGGCTCAGATAAAGCAGTTTGCGCATCCCGACATCAGCCATCCAGAAGACTTCGGGAATATTATCGGCCATCTGCCTGAATCTCTCCTCGCTCTCGCGCAGCGCCAACTCGGCACGCTTGCGATCGGAGATGTCGGCCACCATGGCGATGATTCCGGTGACATTCCCCGAAACATCGCGCAGCGGACCGACAAATGCGTCGATGTCGATCGGGCTGCCATCGCGCCTGCTGCGACGCGCTTCGACCTTAATAAATGGCTCGCCGGCCAGCAATCGCATGCGCAATGCGTCGGAATCCGCACGTTGCTCGTCCGACACCGATGGCAATGACTTGTTCAGTACTTCGGATGCCTTCCAGCCGTACATCTTTTCAGCAGCGGGATTCCAGCTCGTGAGCAATCCGTTTGTGTCACGCGTATATATGGCAAGTGGTGAGGACTGGATTAGCATTTGGAGATGTGCATTGGTGGCGCGCAGCGTTTCTTCGCTCGCGCGCAGCGCTTCCACAGCCTGCCTGCGCTCGGAAATGTCCTGTATAACGGAAATGAAGTGCTTCGGCTGGCCACTGTCGTCCCGGATTACCGAAGTCATCATCGAAACCCACACCCGTGATCCGTCTTTACGCAAGAGTTCTTTCTCACGGACCGCGTCCTGGGTCTCACCTGCAAACAACTTACGCCGGTATTCAAGCGCGTTCCCCATGTTCTCCGGAATATTGACGTCACCCACAGACATCCGAAGCAGCTCATCGCGCGAATAGCCCACGATATCGCAATACTTATCATTGACCTGTATATAATGCATATCGAACGCGGACACCGTGATGCCGACACTTGCTTGGTTAAACATCGCGCGCAACTGCTCTTCGCTCTCCAGCAGCGCGGCCTCAGCGCGCTTACGTTCGGACATGTCCTGAATCACCGAAACAAAGTATTGCGGCTCGCCATTGTTACCGCGTACCATTGAGCTAACAAGGCTGACCCATATCGTCGTGCCGTCCTTGCGCAGCAACTGTCTCTCGCGGTAATAAGAATTGATTTCGCCGCTGACAAGCTGCTTGCGCAACATCACGGCTTCCCCGACATCCCCGGGCAGGATGACGTCCCTGACGCCCATCTGCATGAGTTCGCTACCTTGATAGCCGATCATCTCGCAGTATTTATCGTTGACCTGAAGATAGCGCAGATCGAGTGACGAGACCGTGATCCCGACGTTTGCATGGCTGAACACCGTACGGAAGCGCTCCTCGCTCAGGCGCAAGTTCTCCTCCACTTCCTTCCGGCCGGTGATATCTTCGATCACGCGGATGAAGTATTTGGGCTTGCCGGCGTTGTCGCGCACCAGCGACACCGTGCGGTTGACCCAGATAACCCCGCCATCCTTGCGGATATAGCGCTTGGGCCAGGTATATGTGGTGATCTCGCCCTTGATCAGCTGCTGTTCGAGGCCGCGGTCTGAATCCAGATCATCCGGGTGGGACAGCTGAAGCCCGGTCATGCGCTCCAGTTCCTCGGTGGCGTACCCCACCATGTCGCAAAATTTCTGATTGACCAGCAGATAATGGCGGTCAGGCAACGGCGCCGTATGCACGATGCCAACTGCCGCCTGATTGAAGGTTTCGCGGAAACGCTCTTCGTTTTCCTGCGCCATGGCCTCGGCCCGCGCGCGCGCAAAGCGCACGCGGAACGATTTGATGCCGTAGGCGAGGTCCTCGGCCAGTTCGTCCAGCAGGGTAATTTCGTCGGTATCGAAAGCATCGGGCTCGAAAGCATAAATGCTCAAGCCGCCGATGCAACGACCCTCTATTTTGAGCGGGAGAGTGATGGCCGACTGGTAGCCGCGCTTGATCGCCCGTTCACGCCGGCGCAAAAACCTGTCGTCCACCAGTATGTTTTGCGAGGTATACGCCGCGCCGGTTGCGATGACATGCCCCATAACACCGGGGTCAGTATCGTCGTCGGCCCAGGTTCCTTTGTGCGCCTCGAGGGATTGCCGTTCACAACCGGCTTCTCCTCCGATCCTGATCGATTTTTCAGCATCGTCCTCGGCCAACCCGACCCATGCCTGGCAATACCCTCCCGTTTCCACCAGAATGCGGCAGGTCTTCTGAAGCAGTTCGGATTCGGCCGCGGCGTGCACCAGTGCATGGTTGACTTCCGCCATCACCCGGCGCGCACGCAATAAACGTTTCAGGTTCAGCTCATCGCGTTTACGCTCTGTAATATCTTCTATGACCTGAATCAGATAGGGCTCGCCGCCCGCCTGCCGGGACAGCGCCACGGTACGGTTGAGCCAGACCACTGCCTCATCTTTTCGAACATAGCGGCGAGAGCCGGCAAAGACGCTGATTTTCCCCGCCAACAGATCGAGCATGAAATTATGATGGCTGCCGCGGTCATCGGGGTGGGTGATGCCGCGCGTGGTCAGCGCCAGCAGTTCTTCCCGGGAGTAACCGAGGATTTCACACAGCTTGCGGTTGACTTCGAGAAACCTGCCTTCAACCGTGGTATGCGCCATGCCCACAGCCGCCTGCTCGAAGGTGGCGCGAAAACGCTCTTCGACTGCCAGTGATCTGATTTCCGCCTGCTCGTGAGCGGCGCGCAGGCGCAGCGCCTCGACGCCGTAGGAAATATCCTGCGCCAGCGTTTTTATCAGGGCGATCTCGTCGGCATCGAAGGCGTCAGGCTCGCGGGCATAAATGGAAATGGCGCCTATACACCGATCCCCCGCGAATAACGGCAAGGTCGCTGAGGATTGGTAGCCACGTGCCAGCGCGCGTTCGCGCCGGCGGCCGGTGTCATCGTGGAGAATGTCGCGTGTGATATAGGTTTGTCCGGTGGCAATAACCCGCCCTGTTGCGCCCTGATATCCGCCATCCTCCGCCCAAGTGATCCCATCTACATGGGGAGGATCGTTCTCATAACCCGCCGCAGCGGCAACGGCAATCGATTTGGCCGGATCGTCAACCGGCACCGCGATCCAGACTTGGCGATAGCCACCGACCTCGACCACGATGCGGCACATCTGCTGCAATAATTCAGGCTCGCTGGACGCATGCACCAGTGCGTGATTGCACTCCGCCAGGACTTGCCGGGCGCGGCTCAGACGCACCAGATGCTCCTCTTGCCCCTTGCCCGATAATTCCTCTGCTTTCATCGGCTTATAAATACCCGTGGACGCTGCGCGACGAATGACCGCAACCGTGATTCAAGAAATGCAATATGCCGTTACCGAAGATGCCCAGTTATATATGACTAACGAACAAATCAGGGAAAACCTTATGATTATACGGAAAAACCTTCAAAAGTTCACGCCCCGTCTGAATGTTCATATCTAATTAATTGATTATAAACACATATGTTTCGTAGTTACGTGTTTAGCTCCTAGGAGTTTGTCGGACTTGGGTTCGGCAAACTCCTAAAATGAAAAGCACTAAACGCTACGCGTTCCGGTGAATGGGGCCAAGTCCGACAGGACTGCTAGGCGCAGACATCGATTAGCAAGCCCGCGCAAGAATTTCAGCCCAAAGAAGGCTTCCCGCCGAGTGGCGGCCCTTCGTTGAGCGTAAACCAGTAGAGACCGAGGTACTCCGCCGCCTGCATGAATTTATCGAAATTGACCGGCTTGCGGATATAGCTGTTGGCGCCAAGACTGTAGCTTTTGACGATGTCCTGCTCCTCGCTGGAAGATGAGAGGACCACTACCGGCAGAAACCGGGTGAACTCGCTGGAACGTATGCGGCTGAGCACCTCGAACCCGTCGAGCATGGGCAGTTTGAGATCAAGCAGAACCACCGAAGGCATCACGCTCATATCCCGGCCTCCGTACTTGCCCTCGCCAAAAAGATAATCGAGGGCTTCCACGCCGTCGCGCGCGACGATAATGTCGTTGGTGATACTGAGCTGCCTGAAAGCACGCAGCGTCAATTCTTCGTCATCCGGATTGTCTTCAACCAGCAATGCTGTCTTCATGTGCATGGGACAATTTCCTCAATACCACATTATCATTGCCATCAACCGGTCACTGCGCCACGTCATTCCCAAAGGTGAAAAAAAACGTGGCCCCCTTGCCCGTTTCCGCATGCGCCCAGATCTCGCCGCCATGGCGGCGAATAACGCGTTGCACCGTCGCCAGCCCGATGCCGGTGCCGGGAAAATCGCTATCGCTGTGCAGACGCTGGAAGGCGCCAAACAGTTTACCAGCGTACCGCATGTCAAAACCAACGCCATTGTCGCGCACGAAATATACCGGCTGCCCCTCCTTTTGCTCGACGCCGACTTCTATCCGCGCGTTCGGCTGCCTGGCAGTATACTTCCATGCATTACGCAACAGATTGTCCAGCGCCACGCGCAGCAACCTAGGGTCGGCCTGAAGCTTCATTCCGCTCGCCACCTTGACGTCGATCTCGCGCTTCGGCTGCTCTTTCCTGATATCCGCAACGATTTCGCGCGCCAGCGCGCTCAGATCGGTTGTTGCGCGGCGCATCTCGCCGCGCGTAATACTCGATAACGCCAGCAGATCGTCTATCAGCATGGCCATGCGCTGGGTTGCAGTACGCACCCGCCGCAAATAATCCTGTCCGGTCGCGTCGAGCCTATCTTTGTAGTCCTCCAGCAGCGCTTGGCTGAAGCCGTCCATGCTGCGCAGCGGTGCACGCAGGTCATGGGACACCGAATAGGCAAAGCTTTCCAGCTCCTTGTTGGTGGTTTCCAGTTGCGCGGTGCGCTCGATGACGCGCTGCTCGAGTTCCGCATTGAGCTTGCTGATGATTTCGGCGCTTTTGCGGATTTCGGTGATTTCGTGGGTTATTCCGAGCACGCCGCTGATGCTCCCATCCAAGTCCCGCAGGGGAACCTTGTTTGTCATGAACCATTTTTTCTGCCCCATGACATCTGTCAGGACCAGCTCCCGGTTGATAATCGGAGTGCCGGTCTCGATGACGGCCTTATCCTCATCATCGAGCTGTACGGCCTGCTCTTTCGGGAAATAATCGAACACGGTCTTGCCCGTTGTCTCGGCATAATTGCCTACGCCGCGTGCCCTGAACCAGGCCGGATTGACCAGCAGAAAACGACGGTCGCGGTCCTTGACATAGATAAAATCGGGAAGATTGTTGATCACGGCACGCAGCAGCGTACGCTCGCGGGCGAGCGCTTCCTCTGCCTTGACCCTGTCGGTGACGTCATGGATGACGGTAATTCCGAGCGTATCGCCTTGATAACGCAACTGTGCTCCCGATGTCTCGCCCACCACCATAGTGCCATCGAGGCGGAAGTAGCGCCTCACGGCCACGGGTGAGGTCGTCTCCTCCCGCTTGCTCTCGCTCCAGCGCTGCCGGACGCTATCCCGTTCATCTGGATGCACACGCTCAATAAGCAGTTCACCAATTAACTGCACAGGTGACTTTGCGCCGAAAAATCTCAACGCGGCGGAATTGGCAAAAACCACGTTCTCGCCGCGGCGCAGGAGTATCGGGTTGGGCGACATTTCGAAAACGCGGCGGTAACGTTCTTCGCTCTCGCGCAGTGCCTGATCGGCGTTCTTATGGTCGGTGATGTCCTGGATAATGGAAACCGTGTGCGTCGGCTTGCCGTCCGGCCCGTGTACTGCAGATAGCGAAAGGTTCACCCAGATGGCCTGCCCATCCTTGCGGACATAGCGCTTCTCCCGTGAATAGCTTTGTATCTTCCCCTCCCACAGCTGCTCGTTATAGTCGATCGCGATATCCCGGTCCTCGGCTAGAGTGATATCGATGGTAGAGAGTTGCAACAGTTCCTCGCGTGTATAGCCGAGGATGTCGCACAGCTTCTGATTCACGCGCAGCCAGCGGGGATGACGGGGATCAATATCGCGCAGCGCCATGCCCACGGCCGCCTGCTCGAATGCGGCGCGGAGGCGTTCCTCGCTATCCCTCAGCGCCGTCTCGGCCCGCTTGAGCGCCGAGATATCGTGGAACATAACGGAGGCGCCGCTGATGTTCCCAGCCTCGTCCCTGAGCGGCGAATGGCTGACCAAGACATCAATCACCTGCCCGTCCTTAGCCATGCGCTGGGACTCGCGTGCCGCAACCACTTCGCCGCGGAGCACTCTCTCGGTGTTTCGTGCCATGTCGGGTTGTCGACCCGGTGGCAGTATGAAGGTGATCGTCCGGCCGATAGCCTCGCTGGCGGAATAACCGAACATGCGCTCCGCGCCGGCATTCCACGAGGTGATAGTGCCGTCGAGCGCGCGGCTGATGATGGCTCCAGTGGAATTCTCGACGATCGCCGCGAGAAAAGCGCGTTCCGCCTCGGCGCGCTTGCGCTCGGTGATATCCCGGTTCACTCCCACGATACCGATGATATCTCCCGCCGCATCACGCAGCGGCACCTTGGACGTGACATGCCAGCGCACCGCGCTGTCCTGCTCGTCCGGACTGCCGAAGAATGTCTTCCCCTCGCGGTTGATCAGCGGCACCCCCGATTCCAATACCGCGCGGTCCTCGGCCTCCAGGGACTCCGCAATCTCGCGTGGGAAAATGTCGAATACCGTTTTACCCACGATATCGTCATGGTTGCGAACGCCGCGCACCTTCAGGTTGGTTGCGTTCTGCAGCAGAAAACGCCCCTCGCGGTCTTTGACATAGATGCGCTCAGGCATGGTGTCCACCACGGCCCGCAACAACGCCCGTTCGCGGACAACCGCGTCCTCGGCGCGTTTGCGCTCGGAAATGTCGCGGAAAATCGACGCGATGCCCGTGATGCGTCCCTCGACATCGCGAATGGCGGATATGCTGACCTGGACATCCACCCGGTGCCCGTCCTTGGCGATGCGAACGGTCTCGAACGGCGGCACGACCTCGCCCTTAAGCAGCCGCGCGGCGTTGCGCGGCGCGTAATGCTTGAATTCCGGCGGCGAGAGTATAGAGACGTTTTGCCCCGCTATTTCCGCTGCGGTATAGCCGAAAATCTTTTCGGCGCCCCTGTTCCACGTCAGCAGCGTGCCGTCCACCATGCGGCTGATGATGGCGTCATCGGTGTTTTCGACGATTGCCGCAAGACGCGCGCGCTCGATCTCTGCACGCTTGCGTTCGGTGATCTCGCTCGCCAGCACCAGCCGCGCCACTCGCCTCCCGAAAGAAATCGGGCCGGATTGCACCTCGACGTCCAGTATCGAGCCGTCCTTCCGGCGATGGCGGACCTGGCGGACATTGAAGGCGTTCGGATCGCGTTGACGAACGCGCCCGAGCATTTCCGGAACATCCTCGGGCGGATGCATGTCCGGGATCGTCAGTGCGGCGAAATCCTCACGCGTATAGCCGTAGTTCCGCACTGTGGCTTCGTTCACCGCAAGAATCGCGAGCGTTTCGAAGTCGTACACCCACATCGGGCTGGGATTCAGTTCGAACAAGTCTCTATAGCGTTGCTCGCTTTCCTGCAGCGCCCTTTCGGCGCGCAGTTTTTCGGTAATGTCGTTGACCAGTATCATCCGGGCCGGCCGGCCACCGAACATGAACGGCTGCGCCGTCACTTCCGCTTCTATGATCTGCCCGCTCTTGGTGACATGCCGGCGTCGGTAATGCGCGGTTATCCCCGCATTGCGATCGCGTATCTGCTGCGCGACCAGCGCGCGGTCTTCCTCGACCTGTATGTCGAGGGCGGTCAGCTCCAGCAACTCCTCACGCGTATATCCATATTTCTCGATCATTGCCCGGTTCACGGCGAGGAATCCCAGCGTTTCCTCGTCCATCACCCATACCGGAAACGGATTGCCCTCGAACAGATTGCGATAGCGCTCCTCGCTTTCGCGCGATTGCCGCTCCGCGCGCGCTCTGGCGCTGATATCCTGCGCCTGCACCAGTCGCGCCGGCCGGCCATTGAAGTCGAACCCATGCGACACTATCTCGGCATCGAATACCGTGCCGTCCTTTTTCCTGTGACGCCAGACACCCGACTGGTTCAGCTTCGGGTCCAGCGTGGACACCAACTGCTCGATACGCGGAATCTCTTCCGCCGGCCGGATGTCCCGGATGGTCAAGGCGAGAAACTCATCGCGGGAATAACCGTAGTGGCTGGCCGCGGCATCGTTTACCGCGAGAAACGCCAGCGTTTCCGTGTCATAAATCCACATCGGATGAGGATTGGCGTCGAACAGGTAGCGGTAACGCTGCTCGCCTTCCATCAACGACGCCGTGAGGCTTTCCAGGCGGCTGATCTCCCGCACCAGAAACCCGGTCAATGCCATGATCGCCAGAATGACGACCAGCGCCAGCACCCAGATGCTGTAGGCCGCCAGACACAGGATGGCAACGACCAGCGACACGCCGGAACCTGCCACAACTGCCTGCAGCCGCGACCAGGAATGCGGCTTGTTACCCGCCTTCACGCCTTGGGCAGATGACTGCCCCGTCCAGATCGATTCGCGATGATCACCATTTTTTTCCAATGCCATGGCTTACTCGATGCAGCGTCGGCACAGCGGCCACCGCCCGTCAGCCAGGGGTTCAGAAATCGCTACGATATAGTAAGTCATTGATTTATTTTGTATATTTTATTTTATGCGTTGCTCTGCGCTGGTAAAATCAACCCCATCGTTCGGTCACAGTTGCGGCCATGCCATCATCCTGGCCTCAGTTTGCTATCCGCCTTAGTGTATTACGGCCAGATCGTCGGGGAAACGCAGTGCGGCGGCAGCGCGAAACATGGTTTGGCCACAGCCATCAGATGCGGGGAAAGCCACGATTGCCGCCGCCGGACTACAGATCGCCCATCACTTTGAGATGGGCCATCACGCTACGGCCCAGAGCATGCAGTTCATAGCCGCCCTCGAGCACCGAGACGATCCGGCCCTGGGCGAAGCGATCGGCCACGGCCTTGATCTTTCCCGTCACCCACGCATAATCGGCTTCGACCAACTCGAGCATCGCCATATCGTCATCACGGTGCGCGTCGAAGCCGGCGGAAACGAACAGCATTTCCGGCTTGAAAGCTTCGAGTGCCGGCAGCCAATATTGTTCGACGGCGGCCCGAAACTCCCGGCCCGAGCTGTAAGCCGCGAGAGGGACGTTGACCATGCGCTCGGAACGCCCGTCGACACCGCTGTAAGGATAGAACGGGTGCTGGAAGGTCGAGACCATCAGCACGCGCGGATCGTCCCTGAAAATATCCTCGGTGCCGTTGCCATGATGCACATCGAAGTCGACAATAGCCACGCGTTCCAGGCCGTGCCGCTCCAGCGCATGGGCCGCAGCGACCGCGACATTGTTGAACAGGCAGAAACCCATCGCCTTTCCGCGCTCGGCATGGTGACCCGGCGGCCTGATATTGCAGAAGGCGTTGGATACCTCGCCGCGCATCACCATGTCAGTCGCCAGCACCGCCGCGCCCGCTGCGCGCAACGCTGCTCTGAGCGTATGCGGATTCATGACGGTGTCGGGGTCGAGATGCATGATGCCCTTTTTTGGAGCAGCCTCCTCTATGGCATCGACATAGCCCGGTGCATGGACGCGTTCCAGTTGTTCACGCTCGGCCAGCGGCGCCTCGACATGCCGCAGACAGCCGATCAGTCCGGAGGCGATCAGCTGGTCTTCAACCGCTTTAAGCCGCGCCGGCCGCTCCGGATGATGGGCGCCCATGTCATGCAGCAGGCAGTCTTCGTGTGTAATGAACGCTGTCGTCATGTCACGTGTCGTTATGCGGATAATTTCCGGTAGCCATATGCTTGATCTTATAATGCGCGAGGCTCTCTACTCAAATGCAATTTTAATCCAGGACCCGGTCCGGCACATACCTTCCAACCGCCATGAAACCTTACCCCTCGCACCTGGTCGAAGACGTGGCGCTTGACGACGGTCGCACGATTACCATTCGTCCGATACGCCCCGAGGACGCCGGGATCGAGGCGGATTTCGTGCGCAATCTTTCGGAGGAGTCGCGCTATTACCGCTTCATGGACTCGCTGCGCGAACTCACGCCGCAAATGCTTTCGCAATTTACCCAAATCGACTACGACCGCCACATGGCGCTGATCGCCGTCACCCTGGTCGATAGCAGGAAAGTCGAGATCGGGGTAGCGCGCTATGTGATGATAGATGAGGCCAACTGCGAATTTGCGATCGTCGTGGCCGACGCATGGCAGCACAAGGGAATAGGTTCGCATCTGATGCGCGCGCTGATGGATGCCGCGCGCGGACGCGGGCTGCGCATCATGTCCGGCGAAGTGCTCACGAGTAACCACAAGATGCTGGAATTCCTGCGCCGGCTCGGCTTTCACGCCGCGTTCGACCCCAGTGATGGGCACGTTATGCGCGTTGATGCGAAGCTGTAAATCCGATACAAGACGAAAACTGCCGGCTATGGCAAACTCGATCACTATACAACGCCCATGAACAACCAAATCGACAAAGTCGTCGCCCAGGTCGGCGGCATTATCCTCGGCAAGGAACACCAGATCCGGCTGGCCCTCGCCTGCCTGGTGGCGCGCGGCCACCTGCTGATCGAGGACATCCCGGGCGTGGGCAAGACCACGCTGGCCCACGCGCTTGCCGCGTCGCTCGGTCTGGGTTTTCAGCGTATCCAGTTCACCAGCGATCTGCTGCCTGCCGACATACTCGGCGTATCGATCTACAACCGTGAAAGCGGCGGTTTCCAGTTTCATCCGGGCCCGATCTTCGCCCAGGTGGTGCTGGCCGACGAGGTCAACCGCGCCACGCCCAAAGCCCAGAGCGCGCTGCTCGAGGCCATGGAAGAGCATCAGGTCACGACCGACGGCGAAACCCGCCGCCTGCCGCAGCCGTTTTTCGTGATCGCCACCCAGAATCCTTCGCATCAGGTCGGCACCTTTCCCCTGCCCGAGTCGCAGCTCGACCGCTTTCTGATGCGCATCGAGCTGGGATACCCCAACAGCGAGGCTGAGCGCGCGCTGCTTCAGGGCCAGGACCGGCGCGATTTGCTCGAAGCGCTCAAGCCTTGCATGGAAATCGGGGAACTCATCGAATTGCAGCGCCACGCGCGGCAGGTACACGCCTCGAATGCGCTGCTCGACTATGTGCAGGCGCTGGTCGATTACACACGCCGCACTGCCGATTACGTGAACGGCCTGTCGCCGCGCGCAGCGCTCGCACTGCTGCACGGCGCGCGCGCCTGGGCGCTGATGGAGGGCCGCGGACATGTCGTGCCCGAAGACGTGCAAGCGGTGCTGCCGGGCGTGATCGGCCATCGTTTGAGTCCAACCGGCGAAGCGATCCGCCTCAACGGCGCCGATGTCGCCGAATACCTGGTCAAACAGGTAGCAATACCGTGAGCGGTGAGCGGTAAGCAGTGAGCAGTGAGCGGTAAAACCCCCGATTTAGCCCACGCCGCTTACGCTTACCCGCTTACCGCTTACTGCTGACCGCTGACTGCTGACCGCTGACTGCTCACCAACCCCATGTACGCCGCGCTCAAGAACCGTCTTTACGGTTGGCTTTTCAGGCCGCGCGGCGCGGAAACCGGGCCCATCGTTCTGGTGCAACGCCGTGTATTCATCCTGCCGACGCGCCAGGGCATGACCTTTGCAGCGGTGCTGCTGCTGATGCTGACCGGCTCGGTGAATTACAATCTGAGCCTGGGCTATGTGCTGACTTTCCTGCTGGGCGCGATGGGCATCAACGCCATGCTCCATACCTTCCGCAACCTCGCCAGGCTGCGGCTCTCAGCCGGACGCGTGCAACCGGTATTCGCCGGGGACACCGCCCATTTCGCGATATATCTCGATAATGCCGGCGCAGCCGATCGCTACAGCATCGGGCTCACGCACAATAAAAAGGATGCCGTGTTCACCGATGTTCCGGCACAGCACGCCGAATTTCTGGGCATAGGCATTCCGGCGCCGCGCCGCGGCTTGCTGCGGCCCGGCAGACTGACGCTGTTCACGCGCTATCCGCTGGGACTGTACCATGCATGGGCCTATTTCGAACCCGACATGCAGTGCGTGGTGTACCCGCGACCCGCGCCGCCCGGCTTGGCGTTACCCCCGGCCCTGAGCGGCGCAGGCCAAGGGACCGAATACGGACAGGGACAGGAGGATTTCCTCGGCCTGCGCCCGTATCACCCCGGCGACTCGCCGCGGCATATTGACTGGAAAGCGGCGGCGCGCGGTCAGGGCCTGCTCACCAAGCAGTTCAGTGGGCGCGCCGATTCCGAGTTGTGGCTCTCCTGGGAACTGTTGCCGGAACGCATGGAGGTCGAGGAAAAACTGTCGCGCCTCGCACGCTGGGTGCTCGACGCCCATGCCTCGGGAATGGCGTTCGGCCTCAGGCTGCCGGGAAAAACCATTGCCATTGCCAGCGGCGACGCCCAGCGGGAACACTGCCTGGAAGCGCTCGCCCGCTTCGAAAGCGACGCGGCACAGCCATGAACGACACCCTACGTCTGCGCAATATCCTGTGGGCAATGGCCTCTTTTGTCCTGGTCGCCATACCCCATGTCGAGCGCCTGCCTTTTTGGCTCACTGGCCTGGCCGCCATGCTGCTGCTATGGCGCGCCTATCTTGCCTACCATCGTCTGCCGCTGCCACGAAAGTGGGTAATGCTGGTGATTGTGGCGGGCGTCATAGCCGGCATTTATCTACACTACGGCACTATTTTCGGACGCGATTCCGGAATCGCGCTGCTGATCGGCATGCTGGCGTCCAAGGCTTTGGAAAGCCGATCCAAAAGAGATTGTATCGTAATGATTTTTATATGTTATTTTGCAGTCATCACCAATTTCTTCTACTCCCAGACCATCCCCACCGCGTTCTACATGCTGGCGTGCGTGTGGTTCATTACCGCAGGCATGATCGGACTACAGCACACGCAAGCCCATCCTGAATACCGCAAACTGCTGCGTACCGCCGGTGTGCTGCTGGCGCAGTCGGTGCCGTTGATGCTGGTGCTGTTCCTGTTTTTCCCGCGCGTGCAGGGCCCATTGTGGGGATTGCCGCAGGATGCCTACTCCAGCGTCACCGGCCTCTCCGATACCATGTCACTGGGCAGTCTCAGCAGCCTCGGCCGGTCCGATGCTGTTGCGTTTCGCGTGGAATTCGCGTCGTCACCGCCGCCGCCCAAGCAACTCTACTGGCGCGGCCCGGTGCTGTGGGATTTCGACGGGCGCACATGGACGGCGCCGCGCCATATTTATCACGAGCCCCAGTACCAAACGCATGGTGATCCGATTGAATACAACGTCACCATAGAGCCGCATAACAAGCGCTGGCTGTTCGCGCTCGAATTTCCGGCCCTGATACCGCCTCGGGCCAGGATCACCAGTGATTTCCAGCTCATTTCCCTGACCCCGGTCACCAGTCGGATTCGTTATGCAATGGCTACGCACCTCGATTCGAGCTACGGTATCGGCGAATCCGACATGGCACTGCGGCGCGCGTTGCTGCTTCCCGAAGGCTTCAATCCGCGCACCCTGAAACTGGCGCGAACGCTGCGTGCAAGATTTGCCGATGACCGTGCCCTGATGCGCGAAGTGCTGTCACTATTCCGCAACCAGAATTTCTTTTACACCCTGACGCCGCCGCTGCTGGGCGAACACGCGGTTGACGAATTCCTGTTTGATGCCCGGCGCGGTTTCTGCGAACACTATGCATCGTCATTTGCGGTGTTGATGCGCGCTGCGGGCATTCCGGCGCGTATCGTCACCGGCTATCAGGGCGGCGATATCAATCCGGTCGGCAATTATATGATCGTGCGCCAGGCCGATGCCCATGCCTGGACCGAGGTATGGTTCCGTGATGCGGGCTGGGTGCGCGTCGATCCCACCGCGGCGGTCTCCCCGCGGCGCGTCGAAGCCGGCATCGCTGCCGCGGTACCCGCAACCGATCCGCTGCCATTCATGGTGCGTGGCGACTACAAATGGCTGCATCAGGTGCGCTTGAACTGGGATTCACTCTCCTACACCTGGAATAAATGGGTGCTCGGCTACAACCCCGAACGCCAGCGCCACTTTCTCTCGCAGGCGGGCCTGGACAACGCTACCTGGCGTACGCTGGCGCTTATTCTGATTGTGGTTTCCGGTCTTATCACGCTGGTGCTTGCCCTGTTCATGCTGAGCAAGCCGAGAACAAAAGTACGCGACCCGGTGAAGCTTGCCTATCAGCGTTTCTGCGCCAAGCTCGCACGCAAAGGATTGCCGCGAGATCCGGCGGAGGGACCGCTGGTTTACGCGGAGCGGCTGGCGCGCATGCGCCCCGACCTGGCAGCGGGAGTCGCAGCGATTACCCGGCTTTACGTCGTGCTGCGCTATGGCGCGGGTGCCGGTGCGGGCGCAACTACCGCGCTAGACGAACTGCGGCGTCAGGTCAGGCAGTTCCACGCCTGACAGGCTCTGGAACCGCGCCGGGCGGGCGGGTCTATCATGCCGGCCGGTCCGGCAGCAACTTGACGGGATCCACCGGCTTGCCCAGACGCCGGATCTCGAAATGCAGCTTGACCTGGTCGGCATCGGTATTGCCCATTTCCGCAATCTTCTGGCCTTTGGCGACCGTCTGGCCTTCCTTCACCAGCAACTGGCTGTTGTGCGCGTAAACGCTGAGAAATGTTTTGTTGTGCTTGATCACGATCAGCCTGCCGAATCCCCGGATGCCGGTGCCGCTGAAAATAACCTTCCCTGCAGCGCTCGCCAGCACCGGTTGTCCGGACTTGCCGGCAATCGCGATTCCCTTGCTGGTGCTGTCGTTGAACGCACCGACGATCTTGCCCGTGGCCGGCCACATCCAGTCGAGATCATCCTCGTCCTTGATGCCCTGCTGTTCACCGGCTTTCGGCTCGGGGTTAAGTGACGCCATTTGCGCATAAGTCTGGTCCGAATAAGGCAGACGCACCCCCTTGGGCTGGCTTTTGACATTGCCGGAGCCGGCTGCCGGTGCTGGCGCCCGGGCGACGCTGCCCAGCGGGCGAGTTTCGACCGCGCCAGGCGCGGTCTTGAGCGGCGCGGTGACCACGGTGCCCGCCGGCGGTGTCAGCCGCAGCTGCTGGCCTACGCGAATTCTGGACGGTTCGACATTGTTCCACGCGGCAAGCTCGCGGTAGTCAAGACCGTGATCGAGCGCGATGCTGTAGAGGGTGTCGCCCTGTCTGACGATATAGAACCCGGCGCGGGTGTCGCGCGGCGGCGGCGCGGGTTGAGCGATGGCCGGTTGCGCAGGCGTGGCTGGTTGCGCCTGCGGCGCGCGCTCGATGACCGGCGCCCGCCGGCTGGCGGCACAGCCTGCGGCCAGCAGGCACACCAGGCCGAGCAGCACGCCCAGCCGGAGAAAGGAATGCGCTGGCGCCGTCACGTTCGATTCATCCCACTCCGGGAAGCAATGGCACAAACTTTACCTGATCCATTTTTTTTTCGGTATAGCCTTGCGGTGTACGCTCGATCAGGCACAAGCGCTGTTCGTTATTGCTCGACATCGGCAGAATCATTCTCCCTCCCACGTTGAGCTGCTCCAGCAGTGTTTCCGGCACATGCGTCGCGGCAGCGGTCATGATGATCGCATCAAACGGCGCCACTTCGGGCATGCCCAGCATGCCGTCGCCGTGACGCAGCCGGGCGTTGGTAACGCGAACCTCGCGCAAATTCCGCCGCGCCTTGGCCAGCAGCGGCGCCAGCCGCTCGATGGAATAGACTTCCTTCGCCAGCCTCGCCAGAACCGCGGTCTGATAGCCGCAGCCGGTGCCGATTTCGAGTACTTTGTTTAGTGTGGCGCCGCCACGCGCAAGTTCCGTCATGCGCGCCACGGTATGGGGACTCGAAATGGTCTGCCCGAACCCCAGCGGCAGGGAGATGTCCTCATAAGCGCGGCTCGCCAGCGCTTCATCGACAAAAAGATGACGCGGCACCTCGCCCATTATGGCCAGTACCACTTCGTCGCGTATGCCCTGGCCGCGCAGGCGCTCGACCATGCGCATGCGGGTACGCTGCGAAGTCATGCCGATTCCGGAGTGGTGCGTCGTCATGCGAGGGCCTGCCCCAGCCATTCCTGTATCTCCTGCATCTGCGAGAAACGCGTCAGATCCATCTGTAGCGGCGTGATTGAGACCGCCTTTCCGGCCACCGCGTAAAAATCGGTGCCCTCGCCCGCGTCCTGCGCACCGCCGGCGGCCCCGATCCAGTAGACCACGTCGCCGCGCGGCGTTGCGGATTTCATCACCGGCTCCGCCTTGTGACGCTTGCCCAGGCGCGTCACCTCGGCGCCGCGCAATTGGTCCTGCGGCACGTCCGGGACGTTGACGTTAAGCAATACCGCTTGTCTCGGCGACCAGGTCCTGAAGCGGTCGACGAGCTTGCATGCGACCTGCGCCGCGGTGGCGAAATGGTCGCCGCCCGCGGCCACCAGCGAGACCGCAATCGACGGGATGCCCAGAAGAAAGCCTTCGGTCGCGGCGGCAACGGTGCCGGAATAGATGGTGTCGTCACCCATGTTGGCGCCGTGGTTGACGCCGGAAACGATGATGTCGGGCAAATGTTCCAGCAGCCCGGTTACGGCGAGATGCACGCAGTCGGTGGGCGTGCCGTTGACGTAATAGAAACCGTTCTGCGCGCGCTTCACCATCAGCGGCCGGTCGAGCGTCAGGGAGTTGCTGGCGCCGCTGCGGTCGCGCTCGGGCGCCACCACCGTGACTTCTCCCAGCGTAGAAAGCGCCCCCGCCAGCAAAGTGATGCCGGGAGCAAAATAGCCGTCATCGTTGCTTAGCAGAATGCGCATGGGTCGGAGAATTGTATCACGATGGGCGTGCCGGCCGGCGTAATGCTAGCAGCCTGTCGGACTTGGTTCCACTTAGGAGTTTGTCGAGGCTAAGTCCGACAAACTCCTAGAGCTTGAATTCCCGGTCGTGCTCGAGTGACGGGATCATGCCTCTCACTTTCGCCACGCGCGCGGGGTCGATGTCGGCATAGACTATCTCCGGCGCTTCGCCGCCCTCGGCCAGGATCTCGCCCCATGGGTCAATGACGAGCGTATGGCCATAGGTCTGGCGGTTGCCGGGATGATCGCCGCACATGGCGGGGGCGATAATGAAACACTCGTTTTCAATGGCGCGCGCTCGCAGCAGCACGTGCCAGTGCACCTTGCCGGTCTGGCGCTGGAACGAAGACGGCACCGTGATGAACTGCGCGCCGGCCTGGGCCAGGACGCGAAACAATCCCGGAAAGCGCAGGTCGTAACACACCGTCATGCCGAGCCTGCCCCAGGGCGTTTCGGCCAGCACCGCACGGTCGCCGGGCCGATAGGCGGACGATTCGCGAATGACGCGCCCGTCGGGCATGGTGACATCGAACATGTGTATCTTGTCGTAAGGGGCGACAACGTTGCCTTCCGCCGAGATCAGGAACGAGCGGTTGGCGATACGCTCGTCATCGGTGCGCAGCGTCAGCGACCCCGCCAGAAACCACACGCCCAGCTCGCGCGCGAGCGCCTGCAGTTCGCCGAGTGCCGGCGCGCCGTCCGCTGCAAACGCGCGCTCGCGCATCACCCTGCCGCTGCCATCCATCATCAACGCATATTCCGGCGTCAATATGAACCGCGCTCCCTTGCCGGCCGCTTCACGCGCCATCGCGCTTATGGTTGCGAGATTGGCTGGATAGTCGTTGCCGGAATTGATCTGAAGGCAGGCAATGCGGAAACCGGAAGTCATAGGCATCTTATTATTCATGTTTTGATGATAACGGATTTCCCGCGAATGCGGCGGGCTGGGGCATTACTAAAATTACTCCACCTCCATTTCGCGATTTCGGGCATGTCCTCACCGTAACGCGTGATGTACTGCCGGTGCTCGACGAGCTTGTCGCGGACCACCTGCTTCACGTGGGCTGCCAGGTATCCGAGCTTCGGCACGCGATCCATCACGTCGGCCATCAGATGAAAGCGATCCAGGTCGTTGCGCACCACCATGTCGAACGGCGTGGTGGTGGTGCCCTCTTCCTTGTAGCCGCGCACGTGCAGGTTTTTGTGATTGGTCCGCCGGTAAGTCAGACGGTGAATCAGCCAGGGATAGCCGTGATAGGCAAAAATAACGGGTTTGTCGGTGGTAAAGAGCGCATCGAAATCCTTGTCGGCGAGACCATGCGGGTGCTCTTCCTTCGGCTGCAGGGTCATGAGATCGACGACGTTGACAACCCGCACCTTGAGCTCCGGCGCGTAATGCCGCAGCAACTCGGCCGCGGCCAGGGTTTCCAGCGTCGGCACATCACCGGCGCATGCCAGCACCACATCCGGCTCGCCGCCCTGATCATTGCCCGCCCATTCCCACATGCCGATCCCCGCCGCGCAGTGCTTGATCGCGGCATCCATGGCCAGCCATTGCGACTGCGATTGTTTCCCGGCGACGATGACGTTGACCAGGTTGCGGCTGCGCAGGCATTGGTCGGTAACCGCCAGCAACGTGTTGGCGTCGGGCGGCAGATAAACGCGTATGACATCCGCTTTCTTGTTGAC